>DAIUEQ010000015.1:0-30764 GCA_036845025.1 Xanthobacteraceae bacterium
CACCAATTCGCCGGCGGTGAGCGCCCGCCCGCCCATCAGCGCGGAGAGAATGTTGGCGCGGGCCGGATCGCCAACCAGGGCCGCAACTTCAGCAATGCGAACATCTGCCGTCACCGCAAAATCCTTCCGCCGAGAAACCACTAGTGGAAATGTAATATGGCCCGCCACAGCCGCCACCCGGAAAGCTACGGCCGGGCCCGAAGTATTCGCGCTTGAGCGCGCTCAAATGTTGCCCATTTGCCAATGTGAGACGTTGTTGTTTTGGCGTCGCGGAACATTGGCGCGGAGGCTGAAGTGAGCATGGCTATGACCTCAACGCGCACGCGCTCCGGGCACAACAGGACGCTCATTCTCCTAACTATGTCGCTCGGCGTGTTGATTGCGCAGATTGACACGTCCGTCGTCAATCTCGCGGTCAAGCAAATCGGCGAGGGCCTTCACGCCGGCGTCAGCGTGCTGCAATGGGTCGTCGACGCCTACAATCTCGTTTACGCAAGCCTGCTCCTAACCGCGGGCGGCCTTGCCGACATCTACGGCCGCCGCCGGATCTTTGTCCTCGGCATCGTGCTGTTCACAATCGGCTCGCTGGTGTGCGGGCTGGCGCCGAACGCGGCCGTACTTGTTCTCGGCCGCGGCATTGCCGGCCTCGGCGCGGCACTGGAAATCCCGACGTCGCTCGCCATCCTCACCGTCGCCTATCCCGACACGCGCGAGCGGGCGCGCGCCTTGGGTCTCTGGGCGAGCTGTAACGGCCTTGCTTTCGTCATCGGCCCGACAGTCGGCGGCGTTTTGGTCGACGCCGCCGGATGGCGCAGCATATTCTTGTTGATCGTGCCGATCTGCGTTGTCGCGCTTGCGCTCGCGCTGACCGCCGTGCCGGAATCGAAGGACCCCAAAGGCCGCACCCTCGATCTGCCCGGACAAGTGCTGGCGATTGCGGCCCTCGGCGCGCTCTCGCTCGGCGTCATCGAAGGACCGCATTGGGGCTGGGCCTCGCCGTACAGCATCTTGTCGTTTGCGATCGCGATCGCGGCAACGGCGCTGTTCTTTAGTCTGCAAGCACGATCCGATTCAGGATTGGTGCCGTTGTCCATCTTCAAGAGCGGCGTGTTCTCAGCCAGTCTCGGCATCGCGGCGGCAATGACGTTCGGCATGTACGCCATGCTGTTCTTAACGCCGCTCTATTTGCAGACCGTTCGCGGCGGCAACGCTCTGGTCGCCGGCTTCGAGTTACTGCCGATGTCGGTCGCGTTCGTCATCGTGTCTCAGTTGTCAGGGCGCATCGCCAACCGCTTCGGACCGCGGCTGCCGATGACCGCCGGCATGGCGTTCATGGGCGCCGGTCTGTTCATGCTGGCGCTGATCCCGTTGACCGATAGTTTCCTGCTAATCGAAGCGGCGCTGCTGGTCATCGGCTGCGGGCTTGGCCTGAACACCGCGCCGGTGAACGGGGTCGCAGTCGCCAACGTGCCCGCGGAGCGTTCAGGCACCGCGTCCGGCCTCGTCAACACCGCACGCATGGTCGGCGCCACGCTTGGCATCGCGGTGCTAGGCGCGGTCTTTGCCGTATTTGCCGGCAACGCCGACGCTGGCGGCCATATCGTGCGCGGCCTCGTCCCCGCTTACATCGGCGGCGGCATTGGCGAAATGCTGGGCGCGATCGCGGCGTTCACGTTGATCCGCCGCGGATCGCTAAATCCCGCGACGGAGCGGAGCACTCGCCGCTAAGCCTTCACCAGCGGCACCTTCGGCACCGAGCCGCGGCGGGGCGGCGAATTGCCCCCCGGGCCACTGCCCGGCGGTTTGCGCCGCGGTGACGTGCGCCGCTTCTTGGCACGGCGCGGCTCCGGCAGTTTCTCGGGCCGTGGCGTTATCGGACCATCGGGATACTCGAACCCGAGTTTGGCCCTGCCGTTCTCGTCGGTAGTGACGACGACGCGGACATGGCCGCCCGACTTCAAGCGCCCGAACAGCACATCGTCGGCGAGCGGCTTTTTGATGTGCTCCTGGATCACCCGGGCCATCGGCCGGGCGCCCATCAGCTCGTCATAGCCGTTGGCAATGAGCCACTGGCTCGATTCGTCGGTCAACTCGATGGTGACGTCGCGGTCGGCGAGCTGCGCCTCGAGCTGAAGGACGAATTTCTCGACCACCATCGCAATCACTTCCTGCGACAGGTGCGCGAAGGTGATGATGGAATCCAGCCGGTTACGGAATTCCGGCGCAAACAAGCGCGTGATCGCTTCCATATCGTCGCCTTCGCGCTTCGATCGGGTGAAGCCGAAAGCCGCCCGCGCCATGTCGGACGCGCCGGCATTCGTCGTCATGATCAAGATCACGTTGCGGAAATCGACCTGCTTGCCGTTGTGATCGGTCAGCTTGCCGTGATCCATGATCTGCAACAGCACGTTGAAGAGATCGGGGTGGGCCTTCTCGATCTCGTCGAGCAGAAGTACGCAGTGCGGATGCTGATCGACGCCGTCGGTCAACAGCCCACCCTGGTCAAAGCCGACATAGCCGGGCGGTGCGCCGATCAACCGCGATATGGTGTGACGCTCCATGTATTCCGACATATCGAAGCGGATGATTTCCACCCCGAGCGTGGCGGCGAGCTGGCGCGCCACTTCGGTCTTGCCGACGCCGGTCGGGCCGGAGAACAAATAGCAGCCGATCGGCTTTTCCGGCTCGCGCAGTCCGGCGCGGGCGAGCTTGATCGACGCGGCCAGCGCCTCGATCGCCTTGTCCTGGCCGTAGACCACGCGCTTGAGCGTCTCTTCCAGATGCCGCAGCACCTCGGCGTCATCCTTCGACACCGCTTTTGGCGGGATCCGCGCCATGGTGGCGATGGTGGTCTCGATTTCCTTGATGCCGATGGTCCGCTTGCGCCGCCCTTCCGGCAGCAGCATTTGCGCCGCGCCCGATTCGTCGATGACGTCGATCGCCTTGTCCGGCAATTTGCGGTCATGGATATAGCGCGCTGAAAGTTCGACCGCGGCTTTGATCGCCTCGTTGGTGTATCGCAGCTTGTGATAGTCCTCGAAATAAGGCTTCAGCCCTTTGAGGATTTCGATGGCGTCAGGAACCGTGGGTTCGTTGACGTCGATCTTCTGGAAGCGGCGCACCAGCGCGCGGTCCTTCTCGAAATACTGGCGGTACTCCTTATAGGTGGTGGAGCCGACGCAGCGCACCGTGCCCGAAGCCAAAGCCGGCTTGAGCAGGTTGGATGCATCCATCGCGCCGCCCGACGTCGCGCCGGCGCCGATCACGGTGTGGATCTCGTCAATGAACAGGATGGCGCCCGGATAAGCCTCAAGCTCCTTGATCACCTGTTTGAGGCGCTCCTCAAAATCTCCGCGATAGCGCGTACCGGCAAGCAGCGTGCCCATATCGAGGGCGAACACGGTGGCGTTGCGCAGCACGTCCGGCACTTCGCCGTGGACGATCCTGCGCGCCAGCCCCTCGGCAATCGCGGTCTTGCCGACGCCGGCCTCGCCGACAAACAGCGGATTATTCTTCTGCCGGCGGCAGAGCACTTGGATGGTGCGGTTGATCTCCGCGTCGCGGCCGATGAGCGGATCGATTTTGCCTTCGCGCGCTTTCTTGTTGAGGTTGACGCAATAAGCTTCGAGCGCGTCGCCCTTCTTCTTCGGCTCGTCGCCGTTCTTGGTGTCGCCGTCTTCGTCGGAGCCGCGGACCGGGCGCGCTTCCGACATGCCGGGACGCTTGGCGATGCCGTGACTGATGTAATTGACCGCGTCGTAGCGCGTCATGTCCTGCTCTTGCAGGAAGTAGGCCGCGTGACTCTCGCGCTCGGCGAAGATCGCGACCAGCACGTTGGCGCCGGTTACCTCTTCGCGCCCTGACGATTGGACATGAATGACGGCGCGCTGGATGACCCGCTGGAAGCCCGCTGTCGGCTTGGAGTCCTCTGCCCCGTCGGTCACCAGGTTCTCAAGCTCAGACTCGAGGTAAGCGACGAGACTGCGGCGCAGCTTGTCCAAATCGACGTTGCAAGCGCGCATGACGGCCGCCGCGTCCTGGTCTTCGATGAGCGCCAGCAGCAGATGCTCAAGCGTGGCGTACTCGTGATGGCGCTCGTTGGCGAGCGCCAAGGCACGGTGAAGCGACTGTTCGAGACTGCGTGAGAACGTGGGCATTCAGACTCTCTTCATTTCCATTGGTATTGGCCGTTCCCCCGGATCACTTCTTTTCCATGATGCATTGCAAAGGATGCTGATGTTTTCGGGCAAAGTCCATAACCTGCGTCACTTTGGTTTCAGCGACCTCGTAGGTGAACACGCCGCATTCGCCGATACCCTGCTGATGGACGTGCATCATGATGCGTTGCGCGGCGTCGTGGTCCTTATTGAAGAAACGCTCGAGCACATGGACCACGAATTCCATGGGCGTGTAGTCGTCGTTGAGTAAAAGAACGCGATAAAGGTGCGGCCGCTTGGTCTGCGGCCGCGTCTTGGTGATGACCGCGGTGCCCGGTCCCTGGTCGTTCTTTTGCTTGCGGTCGTCGTTTGCCAGCCGGACGGGCCGCTCGAGTAAGTCATCTGTGGGCATTGCTTCGTCTATTCCGAACCTCGGTCAGTGCGCGCGGCCGAACCAGCGCGGGGGCCTGCCAAGATCGGCGCCCCCTGCACGGCCCTCGCCAGTATCCTAATATAGTTTTTGGCCGTCCCAGGTTCCACATCCGACAATACACCTAACTTCAGCCGGCAATTCCGTTCGATTTCGGTCCCATTCGCGCGACTCAGTTATGCATTCGGCAACGCCAATGGGAGTCTACCATGATCGACCCGCGCGCCGCGCCGAAATCCTGCGCGATCCAGCGCAGGATTTCATCAGCGATGCACAGAACGTGCCGCAGCTCGATGAGCGGGCAGCCTCGAACCGGTCGCATTTCGGCTGCGTCGCATTGAGCGGAATTTCGGCGTAATCGCCGTGGTGATCGAACCCGACGTTTCGAAGCCGCGAGCGAGGCGCCGCGACCACGCAGGCGCAGGCCTAGAGGCAAACACCAAGCGTGTGCTCAGCCGGCGATCACTTTGACTCTAGCTGGCTCGGCCATGGCCGGAGCAAGCGTGGGTCACTTCATCGAGCCGGCCTGCTTCAGGATTCCTTCGAACGGCTTGTAAGCTTCCTTGGCAAGTTCGGAATAGAGCTCGGTGAGTTTGGTCGATTGCGTGACAAAGTCTTGGTAGGACGATCTCAGATATTCGTTTTGAACTTCCATTGCCTTATCGATGGTCTTGGCCGATGTGAGCTTTTCCAAAGCCGCCGCGGAGGCTTCGAACGATTTTCTCGAATAATCGGCGAGCTCGGTGGCAATGGCCTGAGCATTCTTGCTCCAAGCGCCGAATGACGCCATCGCCATATCCATGCCTTCCTTGCCGAACTTCTGCATCGGATCAGTCGTCATTGTTTTGGCTCTCCGGCGTCTGGGCCACCTGGGCGCGCATCAACCAAGCTCGCCCGCTGCCTTGAAAAGGCCTTCTCCACTATCAATCATTAACATATTGCGCTGCACCTATAAACTCAAGCGATGCAAGGCTGGGCAGAAATTCGGGGGTTAGGAGCCAATCGGACGTTGGCGAAATGGGTTAACGCTTTCGCAACGGCGTTCGCCTAGCGTTACGGGCCGCATCGGGATGATGTCCGGTCCTGGGTCGGGGAAAGCTTCGCGTTGGGACAGCCGGCCGGATCAAGTCCTGGTTCACGTGGTCCGAAGAAGCAAGCAGCGTAGGCGCCTTGTGGCAGTCCTGCGCGCGTCGGGGACGGGGTGCGTAATGAGTAGTGTGCGTTGCGTTGTGTGTGTTGGATTTCGTGGTGTTTTTGGTCTCGCGGCTGGCCTTGCGCTTCTACCGGTCCTGAGCAACTCGGCCGGCGCGCATGGCTACCATCGTTACTATCGTCACGCGGCGCGCGCGTCCGCCGAAGCTTATTCGCCGCCTTCCGCATCGATCGTAGTGGACGGCAATACCGGAGAGGTATTGCATTCGTCTAACGCCGATGGGTCGCGGCATCCGGCCTCGCTCACCAAAATTATGACGCTCTATCTGCTGTTCGAGCGGCTGGACGCGGGCAAAATCCGGCTGGACACTCAGCTCAGGGTCTCCGCGCATGCAGCCGAGCAAGCTCCGACCAAGCTCGGGCTGAAGCCCGGACAGACCATCGCCGTCGAAGATGCAATCAAGGCGGTGGTGACAAAATCCGCAAACGACGCCGCGGTCACGATCGCCGAGAATCTCGGCGGCGGCGAGGAAGAACAGTTTGCGGAATTGATGACGCAAAAGGCGCATGCGCTCGGCATGAGCCACACGACCTATGTGAACGCCTCCGGATTGCCGGACGACGCACAGGTAACGACGGCGCGCGACCAAGCGCTGCTCGGACGCGCGATCCAGGAACGGTTTCCCCGCTACTACAAATATTTCTCCACCGAGGAGTTTGTCTATCACGGCAGCGCGATGCGAAATCACAATCACCTCTTGGGGATGGTTGGCGGCGTCGACGGAATAAAGACCGGTTACACCCGCGCCTCCGGTTTCAACCTCGTAACCTCGGTGCATCGCGATGGACGATACATTGTCGCCGTCGTGCTTGGCGGCCGCTCGGCCGGGGAACGCGACGCTCATATGCGCGAACTGATCGGCGCGCACATGAGGGAAGCATCCTTACAGCGCACGGCGCCCGCCGCGGAAAAGTTCGCCTCGCGCGGCGAGCTTGCGGCGCGTAACGAACTCGCACCACGCAGCGAAGTCGAAGCTTCGACCGCCGCCAAGGCCGTGCAACGTTCGCGCGCGGAGGCAACGGTAAGCAATGCCGCAGCCGAAGCGCGCGCAAGCTTGGGCACGAGCGAGCCGATCCATCCGGTGCTGGTCAGGACGGTCACCTACCGGACCGCGCCGCCGCAAACCGCTGCGCTTGCGCCGATGCCGGTTCTGGTGCCGACGTCGGGTTCTCCTACGCAAGGCGCGATTTCCGCGCCGAGCCGCAGAATTTCTGTAGCGGAACCGGCTCAGGATTCGATCGTCGTGGCCTCGACCGAGCCGCCCGTTGTGGCAACCACGGTAAAAACCGAACCGCCCAAAGTCGAACCGGCCAGAGAAGAACCGCTGGCGCCTCCGCCCTCAACTTCCCCGCATGCGCGCGGCGGCTGGCTCATTCAGGTCGGCGCTTATGAAGGGGAAAGCGAAGCTAAGGAACACCTCAACGCGGCGCAGCTGAAAATCCCCGGCATTCTTGCGTCCGCGGACCCGTTCACCGAGCGGGTGCAAAAAGGCGAGAAGACTTATTACCGCGCCCGCTTCGTCGGCCTCGATAAACCGGCGGCCGAAGCCGCGTGCAAGCTACTCAAGCGTAGCGAGATCGAATGTATGGCGGTTAAGAATTAGAGCAGATGTAAATCGGCCGTCTCTAAGACGGCTCTAAAGCACCGAGCGATCTCATAAAATTACGCTGCAAGATAAACCTGGATCAACCGGGTCCGGCCCAGAGGCTCATTCACGGACAGGCGCCACGCCGAAAGTAGTTGCGTTGGAGTATTAGCGATGGCGTCGAAGCAGCACGTCCTTGGCCTGATTGACGCGGGCCGCGAGGTACGTCGACCCCCCTTGGTCGGGATGCAGTTTCTTCATGAGCGACCGGTGCGCACGCCCGATCTCTTCCTCGGTCGCACCGGGTTGAAGGCCAAGGACCTGATAAGCCTCCTGCTCCGTCATTTTCCCGCTGGGCGTGGCCTCTCTGCCGCTCCGCGCACCCGCATCCTGCTGCGCGTGCTCACGCCAACCGGGCTCCCTGCGGTCCAAATACGCCATCAATAACTGACGGCTGTCGTCGTCGATCTCGCCGAGAAGTCCGATCAAAGTCGGCGAACCGATCGCATCGAGAGATTTACCTTCGTAACGTCCGGCGAGAACGAAGCCGCGCATCGCGCCGCTATCGTGATCAAGCTCCATCTCGAGGAATGCCGAGCGGACGCGCGAAACCTTGCCGGCACTTTTGCGCCTGCGGCCCGCCAGGTTTGCCGGCCACAATGAAACCCAGCCGAGCAGCCCAAGCCCGATCGCGCCAAGCGGAATGGCGACGCCGATCGCACCCTTCAGCAACAAAAAGGCGGCGGCAATTAACGCCGCGCCACCGCCGACATAGCGCACCAGCCGAGCAGCCTGTTTTGGATCGGCTTTGGAAAAAGCGCTGCCGGCCCACAACAGCAGGATGAGTACGGCTGCCCCGAGAAGAATTGGCATGGCTACTTCAGTTGCTCGATCAGCTTCGACGCGCCCGTTGAGTGCTTGGCGCGCAGATCGGCTAAAGCCTTCATGCCGCCTGCCGCATAGGCTGCCGCCGCGCGCAGTAACTCACCCAGCTCATCGGCGGCACCCGGTGCAAAGCGGCAATACGCCCCGCGCGTGAGTCGGGCAATTTCGCGAAATGCCTGCTCGCAGACCGGATCGTAGCCTTCCTGGAACATAAAAGCAGGAACGTTACGCAAGCCCAACTCGCCGGCGCCGACGCAGAGGTCGTCGAGTTGCTCCTCCATAGCATCGCCGACAAGGATCAAAGCCCCGAGTGGAGCTTTTTCGCTCTCCCGCCGCGCATGCGAGAGAACTTTTCCAATCTGCGTGTGCCCGCCGCGACACTCGATATGGGACATTAGCTCACCGAGTTGTCGCGCCTCCCCGATCCATCCCGACGCCCGGCATTCGCTCAGCCCCCGATAATAGACGAGTTGAATATCGAGGCCGCCGACCGCAGCGGCCTCGCGAAACATTTCGGCCTGCAGCACGCAAGCTTGGTCCCAGGTCGGTTGCCGGCTCATGGTGGCGTCAAGCGCAAACAATAGGCGGCCGCGGCCGTCAGCGTTCGCCGCCGGTCCGAGCGACTTTACCCGGTTGAGAAACGCATCGATTTCCGTTCGCGGAGAAGCCGCAAGCTCGTCGGCTTTCCCGGTGTCGGAGTTTTGCGCCGGCAGGTGACCGGGACGATTTTTGCTCATGGGTCGAGCTTTTGCGCTCAGGAGTTAAAACCTCCGCTTAAGTGGCCTTCCCGGCCAATCGGCGCAATGGGCTTAGAGTCCGAGGCGAAGTGCGTCGGCAAAGCCTAAGAAAAGAAAGGCGAAAATATTCGGCTTCAGGCCAGGAGTTCGTGGGTATCGAGCGGCTTGCCCTCGGTGGCCGCCCATTCGGCGCGTGCCGCGGCGCGGCGCTTGCCGCGCTCGTCGACCGGCAACTTCAGTAATTCGATCAGGCCTTTGATCTCGTCACGGGCAATCGCATGCGAGGATTTTCCCTTTAGCCCAAAAGCGCTTTCGTCAACCTCGTCGAGCGCAGTGAGCCCGCGCGGGAAAAACTCCCGGTAGATCACGCGTTCGCCGAAACCATCGATGACACGAAAGCCGAGTTGCCGGCCGAGCGCTTCGACTCCGGCCCCGACCAGCTTTTTATTGCGCGACGCTAATCTGGAGAGCCGGTTGCGCATTACCACCCAATCGGTCAGGCCGCCATCGACCAGCCGCCGCTGGCGGCGCGCTTCGCGCACCATTTCGGCATAATGGCTGACCCCGTTGAGCTCGAACGTATGCGGATCGACCTGACCGAGCACGTCAAAGTCGACGAAGCTGTCGTTAAGAGGTGTGATCAAGGTATCGGCCATCGAATGAGCAAGCCGCATCAGGTAGGAGTCGTTTCCCGGCGTATCGATAACGACGAAATCGTAATTGCTCTCCACCGCGCTTACCGCAGCGGCGAAAGCCTCGAATTCCTTTGCCTCGATCTCATCGAGCCGCGCGCCTGATCCGCGCGCGACGCAATAATGCTCGGGATGTCCGAGCTTTACGCCCGCCCGCTTCGCCCAAGCGCGCCGGTTTTCGACGTAATGGGTAAAACTGCGCTGTCGCGAGTCGAGATCGATGCTGGCGACCCGCTGACCGGCCTGCAGCAGGGCGACGGCAACGTGCATGGCCGTGGTCGATTTGCCGGTGCCACCTTTTTCGTTGCCAAGGACGACGACATGAGCCGAAAACGGCTTGCCAATATCGGCCTGCATCAACATGGCTACGCAACCTCTGCAGAACAAATTCTTGTCAGGCTTGCCACGTGTAGCGTCAAGATACAGCATCGGCCGCGATAAGTTAATCATTAAACAAACTACGCACGACGAATGGATGTAACGTGTGCTCGCGTGGCAACGCCATGAACAAAAACGTTTCAGGATTGAAGCATCGCCGGCCGCGCATCGTTCGCACCTTGCCTGCGCTCACGCGCGTCATCGATCAGTGGCGCGGACGCGGCGATGTCACGGCGCTCGTCCCGACCATGGGAGCACTGCATGCCGGGCATCACGCCCTGGTCCAATTGGCGCGGCGCCGTGCCGACCGCGTAACCGTGTCGATTTTCGTAAATCCAACGCAGTTCGCTCCGAACGAAGATTTGACCACCTACCCGCGCACTTTTGCGGCGGACGTTGCCGCCCTCGGCGACGGCGGTGCGGATCTCGTTTGGGCCCCGTCGATTGCGACAATGTATCCCGACGGCTTCGCGACCCGGATCGTCCCTCAAGGCCCGGCGCTTGCCGGCCTGGAGGATGCCTTCCGGCCCCACTTCTTCGGCGGCGTCGCAACTGTGGTCGCCAAGCTATTGATTCAATGCGAACCGGATATCGCTCTCTTCGGCGAGAAGGACTACCAGCAGCTCGTTGTGGTGAGGCGGCTGTCGCGAGACCTCGGTCTTAAGACACGCATCGTCGGCGTGCCGACGGTTCGCGAGCCCGACGGGCTCGCGTTGTCTTCGCGCAACCGCTATCTGTCGGTGAAGGAGCGCGCCGCCGCCCCGACCCTGTACGGCGTGCTCAGGCAATCCGCCGCCGAGATCGTGGCCGGAAAGCCCGCAGCGAGTGTTTTGGCGCGCGGCCGCGCCGCGATCAAAGCGGCAGGCTTTGCCCTCGACTATCTCGAAGCTCGCGACAGTGTGACCCTTGCGCCCCATGGCGAAACGGACAGCCAATCAATCCGGCTTCTCGTAGCTGCGCGGCTTGGGAAGACGCGGCTGATCGACAATCTCGCCGTCAAACTTCCGCGTTAACTTTACGCCGGTTCGAAGTGCGGAATTTCCGGCCGTTCGCCCTGGGCTTTGCCGCTGATCGGCGGTTTCGGCAGTCGCGCGGTGCCACGTTCCATGACGAAGGCGTGCTCGAGCGAATACCACGGCGGCGATACATCCGGCGCCCGCGCCTCGTCATGGCGTACGAAGTCGCCGATGAGGTGCCGGGTGACCCCGAATTGCACGTCGGAATCGAGATACTTGTCGTCGGGCACATAAAGCTGAGAGATCAGGGTCTTGAACCCTTCCTTTAAGGCGAGGAAGTGAAGATGTGCCGGGCGCATATTGTGCCGGCGCTGCGCGCGCAGAAATTCTCCGACCGGCCCGTCGATCGGTATCGGATAGCCGGCCGGCTTGACGCTGCGGAAGCTGATGGAGCCGTTGGCATCCGTCCTGAATTTGCCGCGCAGGTTCATCTCGGCCTGCTTCGGATCCTGGTTTTCGTAAAGCCCTTCCGGCGAAGATTGCCAGATATCGACTTCCGCTCCGACCACCGGCTTGCCGTCGACACCGCGAAACGTCGCGTTGACGAACAAGACCGGTCCCGGCGTCGGCGAGCGCACGATCGAACCGCCATTTTCGGTCAGCGGTGAATCAAGGCGCCAAAACGGACCGAGCTGGTTGGCGTCGGTCTCGGTTTGCCCGTGGTCTCCGTTGTTGAGCAGGCAAATAAGCGCTGAGAAACCGAGCGTACCGGACATCAGCACCGCTTCGTTGTGATTCTCAGTGGTATGTTTGCCAAGCGCCACAATATACGGGACGGCAGCGTGGAATTCCTCTTCGGTTAATTTAACTTCGCGGGCGAAGTCGTGGAGGTGGCGCACGAATGCGCCCATGATCTCACGAAACCGCGGGTTCGGCGCGCGGCTAAGCTCGCTGAGTACCGCCTTGGTGACGTCGGCTTCATTCCCAATAATCATCTACCGCTCCCGCAATATATCTTTTAGACCGCCATTGGCGGTGTCTTTCACAAGAGTATGGCGTCGCAGGGACTTTGAGGGCAAGGGCGCCGAGGGCTGGACGCCCGATTACATCAGACCGAGCTCGCGCAATTCGCGTCGCATTTTTTCCGGCATGGCGGACGCGCCGGGCGCCACCTTGGCCAAGTCGCGCGGCGCGTCCTTGGCGACGAGATAGCGCCAGCCTTGAAACGCCCGGTGCGGCCGCAGCTCGACCAGCACCACCTTCGGCTCAAGCGCCAGCGCGCAGCGCCCGACGCCGTCCTTGTCGCGGAACGGCCGGACGTCGAGGATGCGCTGGCGGCAGGCGATTTCGCCGCGGATCACCCAATAGAGCGAACCGCCGTCGGTAAGTTCGTCCGCCCGCTTCGGCACCATCCGCGTGCGGTGGATGTGCTCGTGCTTTCCGGTACGTTTAGCCCTGCGCTTTTGCCTGATCCAATCCTCGAGGTCGCCGACGGAATCACAGCCGACGCAGAGCTTTATGAGATGAAGCGCCATAGGCGTTACTTACCCCGGCTTGTCCGGCGCAATCACCAAAATCTTCGCGGCCTCCACAACTTGCGTACCTTCGCCGACCACTACTTCCGTCACAATTCCGGCAATCGGCGCGCGAAGGGTATGTTCCATTTTCATTGCCTCAATAACGGCAAGGCGCTGCCCGGCCTCAACGGCATCGCCGGCGCGAACGAAGAGTCCAAGGAGCTTGCCGTGCATCGGCGCTCGCACCGTGCCATCGCCGCCGCCCGATTGGGCGACCGCGGCGGAGAAGTCTTGCAGGCGAACCCGCGTCTGCCGGCCGGAACGCACCACATAGACTTCGCCATTCGACACGAACGCCTTGGCGTCGACGGCCGGCGCCTCGCCGTCGACCGAAACTTTCATACCGCCTTTGCCGTAAGTGACCGCCGCGTCTTTGGCTTCGCCGTCGACCGCAATCGGCACCGAGAGCGAGCGGATGCCTGTGAACTGAAATCCGTCGGTTGCCGCCCAGGGTGAAGCGCCGACGGCTTCATCTTCCTCCGCCGTAGCGGCCTGTCGATGATCGAGCGTCAGCAGCCGGGCAACGCCGAGGGCGGCCGCGGCACCGTCGATGTCCTTCCGAGGCGCGGCGCCCAGCGCGGCAAGATTGCGATCGATGTAGCCGGTGTCGAAATGACCTTGGCGAAACTCGGATGACGCGCACAACGCGCGGAGAAATGCCACGTTATTGCGCACCCCGGCTACCAATGTCTCATCGAGCGCGCGGGTCATCCGGTCGAGCGCGGTTTCGCGCGTCTCCGCGTGCACGATGAGCTTCGCGATCATGGCGTCGTAGAACGGGCTAACCTCACCGCCCGCCTCTACTCCGCTGTCCACGCGGATGCCGTTAGGCAGCTCAAGCCCGACAATTTTGCCGGTCGACGGCAAAAATCCGTTTTCCGGATCTTCCGCATAAACGCGTGCCTCAACCGCGTGGCCTTTGAAGCGAACTTCCGACTGCGCGAGCGGTAGCCGCTCGCCGGCGGCGACGCGGAATTGCCAAGCGACGAGATCGAGCCCAGTGACTTCCTCGGTCACCGGATGCTCGACTTGCAGCCGCGTATTCATTTCGATGAACCAGAAGCCGCCTTCCCGTAATCCGCGGCTGCCGTCGGCGACGAATTCAACGGTACCCGCGCCGGCGTAACCCACAGCGCGTGCCGCCTCGACGGCGGCAGCGCCCATTTTCGCGCGCAAGCGTTCGGTCATTCCGGGTGCGGGGGTTTCCTCAATCACTTTCTGGTGGCGCCGCTGCAGGGAGCAATCCCGCTCGCCGAGATGGATTACGTTGCCATGGGCGTCGGCGAAAACCTGAATCTCGATGTGGCGAGGGGCGCTCACATATTTCTCGATGAGGACGCGGCTTGAGCCAAACGCCGATGCGGTCTCGCGGACCGCGGCCGCGAGCGCGTCGGCAAAGTCGCCGCCGTGATCGACCCGGCGCATGCCACGCCCGCCGCCGCCGGCGGCAAGCTTAATCAAAACCGGATATCCGATGGCATCGGCCTGCTCTTTAAGAAAAGCAGGCTCTTGTCGTTCGCCGTGATAACCAGGAACGACCGGCACGCCGGCTTTTTGCATCAAGGTCTTGGCGTGATCTTTCAGCCCCATGGCGCGGATGGCCGCCGGCGGGGGGCCGACAAATACCAATCCCGCTAGCTCACAGGCCTCGGCAAAATCGGCGCTTTCGGACAGAAATCCGTAGCCGGGATGAACGCATTCAGCGTCCGCCTGTTTCGCCGCCTCGATGATCCGCTCAATGGAAAGATAGCTCTCGCGCGGTTCGGCGCCGCCGATGAAGTAACTTTCGTCGCACAATCGCCGATGCAGAGCGTGCGTGTCGGCGGCCGAATAGACCGCGATCGTTCGCATACCGAGACGTTTCGCGGTGCGAGCGATCCGGCAAGCGATCTCGCCGCGATTGGCAATGAGAACTGACTTGAACATTGCGATGAAGTTAGGGGTGGCCGAACTCGCGCTCTTTATTCATTGCGTCCGCACTACGGAGTTCACACCCTGATCGAGCGGGCCAAGTTGAACCGGCGCGCTCACAGAGGCCGCGGCCGATCCGGGCGCAGGCGGGACCGGTTCCGGCCAGATCGGCTCGGTCGGCCCGGAATTCGCGGCCGCCGGTTGGGAAGGCGCTTGGGCCGGAGCGGCGTTCGCCGCGGCCTTGCGCGCACGCCGAGATCCCGGCGACGTTGTTTGCTGAGAATTTGGATTGGCGGCCGCTGCTGCCGCTACTCCAGGCAACACCGGACCGCTCGGCTCGGGATTCATAATGCTGACCGGCGGAATAGAAGCGGCAGTCGGGAAATCAATGTTGACCATTTTGTGTGGCGGCGGCGCGCTCTGTTGAACCGCATCGGCGACCGCGCCGTCGGGCGTCTTCGCCCAAATGTCCGCGTAATGCTCGACGTAGCGGTCGAAGGTCTGGACGCTGAGGTTCGCGCGCACGCGCGCCGAATCGCCAAGGAGCGCAAGCGCCTTGCAATCCTGGCCGGTGCAGCCGTCGCGAACTGCCAACACGTGCGCCAAGAACCCAAAGCGGTCCGCCTCAAGAGTGCGCCGCAACGGCTTCACCAGGTCGTCAACGTTCGCGGCGCCTCGTCTGCCGTAAGCGGACACGGCCGCGAGTAGCTCGAGCCGTTCAGCGACGAAGGCCGTAGCAGCGGCTACGTTTGCGGGCGACGTAAACATCACCTTCTCGCACGCGGCCCCGACCGCCTCCCCCGATAATGGATCGAGGCAAGCCAGTGCAGAGCCGGGAGCGAGCGCTTGCGCATTTAATTGCTCGGCCCGAAGTTCGAGCGATCGCCGCTCTGAACTGCGCTCAACCGAAGGCGTCGAGTCAAGGAGGGCCCAGGCCATTACCGCGCCGAGGCCGGCGCCGAGAATAATGAATCCGGCGCGTAACCCGCGACCGATGACGTACTGCGGCAGCAGATAGGCCAGCAGATAAAAACTGATGAGAAAAATCGCCGATCCGACGGCGAGCCACAATCGCAAAGCCGATGTGCCGATCTCGCCGTCAGCGCCGAACATGGATCAACCCCGCTAGGGAACGGCAGATTGGCCGAGAATCCACAGAATTATGACTGACGGAAAGGCAAGATGCCAGTCACGTTCCGCAAGCTGCGGCCACGCGACAGTCACGCGATGTCGGACGTGACGGCTCGGTCAATGATCGTGTTCGAGCTGGCTTTCTTTTGCCACGCGCTCAAACGCTTCGCCGGGATTTTTGATCCGATATTGATAATCATCGCCATCGGACGGCAACAGCTTGACGACCTTGTAGGTACCGCTCGCGCCAGGACGGCTAATCGGACTGGACGTGTACAACACGGTCTGGCCGACCCGGAATTTATGCGCTCTCAGGAGCGGCGGGCGTATGGCGATCTGTGACGGCACCGTCACCGTGATGGCCGCGATAGCTCCGCCGTTTTTTGGCTCAACCTTGCCAGGAGTCCGCCGCGAAACTGCCGCTTTACGAACACGGGCTCCGGCGGGTTCCCTCACCGCACGGCCCTTTACTGAACGCTTGTTCATGGAACAACACTATATCTACGATCCGCCTCTTAAGCAAAAAATATAGTATCAGAAAATCGATTTCGCGACGTCTAGTTTGCGCGAATGATTAAGATCGAAAAGGCCTTTATCTTCAGGTGCCTGTCACCCGCACTTGCATTTAACCCATAGTCGGGAAATCAGGCCTGACGACGCCACACACCCTTTTCGTCGGATTGCCAATAGGTCACGTCCAATCCCGCGGCTTTGGCCCTGCTCCAATGCCCCCGGGCCGCCTCCACGGCCTCACTGTCCTCGCCGTCAAAGATCAGAACGACACGCTCATAAGCGGCAGCGTCAGCGGGCATCTCGGCGCCTTCGATGAGAAACCGGATGGCGGCGTTGTTGAGATTTCTCTCATCGATGGTCAGCAAGATCGGATGTTCGCTGGCCTCCGTATCTCGCCAAGTTCCGTGCGGTAGAAACGAGTCGTCGCGCCAGGTCCAAAGGTGAGCATCGAGCGCCTCCACGCGCTCTTCGGTCGCGCCTTGGACCACGACGCGCCAGCCGCGTTCGAGCGATTTATGCAGGAGTGAAGGCAGGACCTGTTCGGGAGTCTGCCCCTTGAGATGATAGAAGAGAATTTCAGTCACGATAACGACGCGTGATTGGCGGCGAGGATCACCGCTCGTAATAATCTTCGCTCAGGCGATCGAGCAAACGCACGCCCCACCCGGCGCTCCAGCTCTTGTTGATCTCGTTTTGCGGCGAACCGAGCGCAGTCCCGGCGATATCCAGATGGGCCCAGGGCGTTTCACCGACGAAGCGCTTAAGAAACTGCGCCGCCGTAATCGAACCGCCGTAACGGCCGCCGGTATTCTTCATGTCGGCAAATTTCGAGTCGATGATCTTGTCGTATTCGGGTCCGAGCGGCATTCGCCATACGCGCTCTCCGGTCGCCTCGCCCGCCTTGCTCAAGCGTTCGGCGAGCTTATCGTCATTGGCGAACAGACCGGCATATTCTTGTCCAAGCGCGACCATGATCGCGCCGGTCAAGGTGGCGAGATCGATCATGAAGCGCGGCTTGAAACGCTTGTTGATGTAGTACAGCACGTCGGCCAGCAGGAGACGACCTTCGGCGTCGGTGTTGATGACTTCGATCGTCTGCCCGGACATGCTGATGACGATGTCTCCTGGCCGCTGCGCCTTACCGTCCGGCATGTTCTCGACCAAGCCGATGGCGCCGACGGCGTTGACTTTGGCTTTCCGAGAAGCGAGCGAGTGCATCAGCCCGACCACACAAGCCGCGCCGGCCATGTCGCCCTTCATGTCCTCCATGCCTTGCGCCGGTTTGATCGAAATGCCGCCGGAGTCGAAGCACACGCCTTTGCCGACGAAGGCGACCGGATCGGCGCCGCGCTTGCCGCCGTTCCAGCGCATGACGACCACTTTCGGTTCATGGGCGGAGCCTTGGGCGACGCCGAGCAGAGCGTTCATGCCAAGTTTCTTCATAGCCGGGGTGTCGAGAACCTCGACGACCACGCCGAGTTTGCGCAAGGCCGAGGCTCGACGGGCAAACTCGGCCGGGTAGAGCACATTGGCGGGCTCATTGACGAGATCGCGCGCCAGCACGACACCTTCGGCAAGACCTGACCGACGCGCCCAAGCCTTCTCGGCACCCGACGCGTTGGCGCAGGCGAAATTCACCTCCACGCTCGTGGCGCGGTCATCACCTTCTTTCTTTTTGGTCTTATACTGATCGAACGTATAGCCGCGCAGCCGCGCCCCGAGCGCGAGATCGGCAATCTGCTCGCCCTTGAGAGTGCCGGACGCGAACTCGGCGACGATAGTCGCTTGCGGCGCCCCCTTCCGCAGCGCCCCCATGGCAGTGCCGCCAAGCTTGACGAGGTCGCGGTCCTTGAGGTCGCGCTCTTTGCCAGTGCCGATAACCACCAGACGCGGCAGGTTGAGGCCCGCGGGCGCGAGAATGTCGAGTATGGTGCCGTTCTTTGCCGTGAAGCGGTCGGCCGACGCCGCGCGGCGGAAAAGATCGCCGATCGGCGAAAGGAGGCGCTGCGTTTTCGCGCCAAACTTCAGCCCTTCAGCACAGAACACAATAAGAACACCGCGGGGGCGCTCAAATCCAGCAAAGCCGATTTTGAGGGTAACAGGCATCGAAAATCCCTTTTGGCCAAAAGCGCCGTTTCAGCCGCCCATATGGACCCGGACCAAGGCCCGGTGCAAATCCCTCTTCCCCTTGGGATTCGAGCGTGATTGGCAGCTAGGCGTGGATAGATTCCCTTAACCCTGAGCAATCCTTAGCATAGGGATTTCAACGGCTTTGCCTTGGCAGGGCCATTTTGTGAAAGCATCAATTGGGGGGATTGGGAACTCGGCTGCGCGCGTGTTACGCGGCCGGGGCGGCCTTAGGGCCCGTCAGCGGGGATGTCGAGTCCGATGGGGTCGGTTGGCCGGTATGTTTCTGGCACCGATTTGGGTGCGTTCGCGATCAGCCGCATCGGCCGCATCGCCCCGAAGGGTCGGGCGCGGAGCATTCCTGCGGCCGCGCTCGAGGGGCGCCGAGGGGCGGCTCGATGATCGTCAGTACGCTCGGTCGATACTTCGGGGTGCGTTTTTTCAAAGCCGTCCTCGGCACGTTCGTCGGCGTCGTCATGCTCGCCGCAATGATCGATTACCTCGAACTGCTGCGGCGGGCTTCTGACTGGCCCAAAGCCACCACACTTCTCCTTGCGGAAATCTCGGCATTTCGCGTTCCCCAGCTGTCGGAGCGTATTCTGCCGTTTGCCGTTCTAGTTGGAGGAATGTCCTGCTACCTCACGTTATCGCGCCGGCTTGAGCTCGTGGTGGCGCGCGCGGCCGGCGTATCCGCTTGGCAATTTGTCGCCCCCTCTATGGCCGTGGCATTCGTTTTCGGCATCGCCGCCACCACGCTCTACAACCCGCTCGCCGCGGTCATGCACGAGCGCTCGAAGCGTCTCGAATCGGAAATGATGGGCGAGGTTCCAGCGTCGGCCTTGCAGGAAAGCATTGGCGGTTTCTGGGTGCGCCAACGCAGCGACGACGGCGCCGACATCATCAACGCCACTTCGAGCCGCGAGCAGGGAGCCCGGCTGGGCGGCGTAAGCGTTTACGCATTTGACGGCGAGGGCAATTTTAAGAATCGGATCGAGGCCAAGAGTGCCACGCTCAACGACGGCTATTGGCAACTCGAAGAGGCCCGCATTTATGCGGGCGGCAAACCGCCGGTAACTGAAAGCAGCTATCGCTTGCCGACCACCCTGACGCTGGAACAGGTAAGAGAAAGCTTCGCGACGCCCGAGACCGTACCGTTCTGGAAGCTGCGGTCCTACATTGAACTCGCCGATCGGGCCGGACTAAGCGGGGCTGGCTATCGCCTGCAATACCAGCAATTGCTGTCGCGTCCCTTTCTGCTCACCGCAATGGTCTTGCTCGCCGCTTCGGTGAGTTTGCGGCTATTCCGCTTCGGCGGTGTACAGAAGATGGTGCTCAGCGGAATCGCCGCCGGCTTCACCTTGTTCGTTCTGTCGAAGTTCACGGAAGATATGAGCAAAGCCGATCTGCTGTCTCCGGTGCTGGCGGCGTGGATTCCCGTGGTTGTCGGCGGCCTCACCGGATTTGTTGTGCTGTTGCACCAGGAGGACGGTTAGTGGCGCGACCGCCCGTCCGCGTATTGTTTGGTCGTCGGGCCCGTCCCGCGCTGCGCCTCGCAATCGCGGCGGCGTTGTTGGCGTGCTTCGCCGGCTATTTGTTACCGGCATCGCCAGCGTCGGCGCAAGGCGTCGGCAGTCTGTTGCGCTTTCCGCAGCGACCGGCGCAACCGCCGGCGCCGGCGCAGCCTCCCGACGCGCCCATGCTCGTGCAGGCCGACCAAATCAAATACGATTACACCAACAACACCGTCGCCGCCGTCGGCAACGTCCAGATCTATTTCAATGGCTCTACCATTGAGGCCGACGAGGTCATCTACGATCAAAAAAGCAAACGGTTGCAAGCGCGCGGCAACGCCCGGATCACCGAGGCCGACGGCAAGATCACTTACGGCCAGTTCATCGATCTGACGCAGGATTACCGCGACGGCTTTGTCGATTCCTTGCGACTGGAGACAGCCACCGATACCCGCTTCGCCGCAACTCGCGCCGATCGCGTCGGCGGCAAATACACGGTCATGCAGAACGGCGTCTATACCGCCTGCGAACCGTGCAAGGACGACCCCAAAAAGCCGCCGCTTTGGCAGGTTCAGGCGGCGCGGATCGTGCACGACAACGACGAGAAGATGATTTATTTCGAGGATGCGAAGGTCGAGTTCTTCGGCGTGCCGCTGCTCTACTTCCCATTCTTGTCGGCGCCCGATCCGTCCGTGGCGCGGAAGACCGGCGTTTTGTATCCGACCTTCACCTATGGCACCGCCTATGGAGTGGCTGCCGAGGTACCTTACTTTTGGGCGGTATCCCCGAGCTCTGACCTGACGGTTTCGACGATGCTCTCGTCGGGTCAGGGACCATTATTGCAGGGCATATGGCGCCAGCGCCTGGAGGACGGCTCCTACTCCATCAAAGCAGCCGGCGTTTACCAGACCGATCCGGGCTATTTCGCCAACCGCGACGGCCCCGGTAGCCCGACCGCGGACGCATTCCGCGGCGCCGTGGAGACCGCCGGCCAATTTTCGCTGAACGACAAATGGATATGGGGCTGGAACGGCCTCTTGATGACCGACAGCCAATTCCTGTTCGACTACCAGCGTGGGGAACTTCTCTCGGGGTTCGATCCATTTCACTCCGGGATCGCCGCCGAAGGCGTGTCGCAAGTCTATCTCACCGGCTCCGGCGCGCGCAGCTACTTCGATATTCGCTCCATCTACTATTATGGCTTTTCCGGACACGACGTTCAGGCGGAGATTCCGGTTATCGCGCCCGTCATCGACTACTCGAACGTCCTGCCGGGATCATTTCTGGGTGGCGAACTTGGCTACAAATTCAATCTAACGAGCTTGACGCGGCAGCAGGCGGAATTCGATGCCATTACACAGGCGGCCAACACCGGCAATCTGTGCGAGTCGCAAAACGCGGCGCTGATTACCAAGGGCAATTGCCTTTTGCGCGGCGTACCCGGAATGTATACCCGCGCCTCGGGCGAAGTTGATTGGCGGCGTACTTTCGTCACCGATGGCGGCATGATGATCACGCCGTTTGCCGGAGTCCGTGGCGACATCGCGCAGCTCGACATCCAAAATCAGCCCGGCGTCTCAAATTTTATCAATACCGGCGATAGCGAAGTCGCCCGCGCCATGCCCGATGTTGGGGTCGAGTATCGCTATCCGTTCGTTAACGTGCAGCCGTGGGGTACGCAGACCATCGAGCCGATCGCGCAACTCGTCTTGCGCCCGAACGAGACCCAGATCGGAAGACTCCCGAACGAAGACGCACAAAGCGTCGTCTTTAGTGACAGCAATCTGTTCTCGATCGACAAGTTCTCGGGATGGGACCGCGTCGAGGGCGGTGGCCGGGTGAATGCCGGATTCCAGTATACCGCGCAGGTCAATAATGCCGGCAATTTCAACGTGCTGTTTGGGCAATCGTATCAAATCTTCGGTCTGAATTCCTACGCGGCGACAGATCTGACTAACACCGGCCTTGAAAGCGGTCTTGACAAGACCTTCTCCGACTATGTCGGTCGGGTCATGTACCAGCCGAACGATGTCTTCTCCTTCACCGCGCGTGGCCGTTTCTCCTCGGGTGGATTTGATCCGGGTCTCGGCCAGGATGTCGCTCCGTTTACGCCTCAGCGCCTTGAGTTTGAAACCCGCGCCAATTTTGACCGCTGGACGGTGCAATTGATGTACGGCGACTATGCGCCGCAGCCCGAGATCGGCTTCTTGTTCCGCCGCGAAGAACTTCTCACCGGCGCCGCAGTCAAGGTTACGCAAAATTGGGTGGTGCTGGGCTCGGTGCGCTACGATCTTGCGGTCAATCAGTTCGATCAGACCCGCTTTGGAATTGGCTATACGGACGACTGTCTGCTGGTGTCGCTTAACTACATAACTTCCTACATCTATACCGGCACGACACCGACGCCGAATAACACGGTCATGCTTCAACTCAGTTTGCGCACCTTGGGACCCGACGTGCTCACGCCGATTTCTTCTACGGCGTTCTAATTTGCCCAGCCAAAGTGATAATATCGATTCTGGGAAATACTTGATCGACCAAGGACCAGAAAGCCAGGTTTTGAAAGGAGGAATAAACTGATGCCCGGGATCCCGCCGCATGCCAAACGAATCGCGCTCACCGCCGGCATTCTGGCGGCGGCAGTTATGTTGACGGCACCAACAGGAGCGCGCGCCCAGCAGGTCGTAGCGTTCGTCAACGGGCAACCGATCACGACGCTCGACGTCGAGCATCGGAGCAAGTTCATTCAGCTCAGTACGAAAAAGCAGCCGACCCGTAAGGAAGCGCTCGACAGCATCATCGACGAAATCTTGGAGATCGCCGAAGCCAAGCGCTTTACCATCGAAATTTCCGATTCCGACGTGGAGACCAATTACAAGACCGTCGCCAAGCGGATGAACATCGACGGCAAGAAGCTGACGGAAATCCTGACGACTGCCGGCTCCAGCGACGGCACCCTCAAGTTGCGGCTGCGAGCGCAGGCGGCATGGGGCGCTCTGGTCCGCGGCCGCTACAAGGCCAGCCTGGAGATCAGGGACAAAGACGTCGAGGCTCAACTGCAAACGCGCAAGTCGGACGAGAAGAACGACGTTGGCTACGAATATATTCTCCGGCCCGTCGTCTTCATTGTGCCGCGCGGCTCGCCCGATGCCGCTTTCGAAACGCGCAAGCGCGATGCCGAAACGCTGCGTTCGCGCTTTGCGAACTGCACCGATGGCGTCACCTTGGCCCGCGCGCTCAACGACGTGGCGGTACGCGATCAGGTATCGAAATACTCCGCCGACCTAGCGCAGCAATTGCGCGAAATCCTCGACCGCACCGCGGTCGGACATCTGACACCTCCGGAAACAACGTCGGAAGGAGTTCAGATGTTTGCAATTTGCGAAAAGAAGGAAACCAAATCGGACACTCCGGAGATGCGAGAGGTCCGTGAGCAAATGCTCCAGCAAAAACTCGGTGCGCAGTCCAAACGCTACCTGGACAATTTGCGTCGTGCGGCCATGATCGAATACAAGATGCCGGAAGACAGATAAGACAACACTCCAAAGCAAGACCGTGCGGCCATTGGCATTGACGCTGGGCGAACCCGCTGGGATCGGCCCTGACCTTGCGCTGGCGGTCTGGCATCGTCGCGCTGAACTCGAAGTTCCGCCTTTCTACCTTGTCGGCGATCCGGATTTCCTCGCTCGCCGGGCGGCGCGGCTTGGCCTGCAAATCCCCATTGCCGCCGTCAATCCAAACGGGGCCGCGGCCGCGTTTGCTTCCGCGTTACCGGTCGTAGGGCTCGGCATCAGCGTGACGACCGAGCCAGGCCGCCCCGACGCTGCGAGCGCCCCCGCGGCGATTGCCTCCATTCGCAGGGCGGTCGCGGACGTGCTTGCCGGGGTCGCGGCGGCGATTGTCACCAACCCGGTTGCCAAGAATATTCTTTACAGCTCGGGATTCGCCGAGCCCGGCCACACTGAGTTTTTGTCCGCCTTGTTGCGAGAGGCGACCGGCAAGACGCTAAGGCCGGTTATGATGCTCTGGTCGCCGGAACTCGCCGTCGTGCCGGTGACAATCCATTTGCCGTTGCGCGAGGTTTTCGGGCAGCTCTCAACCGGGCTGATTGTCGAGACCGGGCGTATCGTAGCGCGCGACTTGGCCCAGCGATTTCGCATTCCACGGCCGCGGCTCGTTATCGCCGGGCTCAACCCTCACGCCGGCGAAAACGGCACACTCGGTGAGGAGGACCGCGCGATTGTTGCTCCGGCGGTCGCGGAGCTTGTCGCCGAGGGGATCAATACCCGAGGCCCGCTGCCGGCCGATTCACTCTTCAACGAGCGTGCGCGCGCCAGTTACGACGCCGCGTTGTGCATGTATCACGACCAGGCGCTTATCCCGATCAAAACGCTCGCCTTTGACCACGCCGTTAACGTCACGCTGGGCCTTCCCTTTGTGCGCACGTCGCCCGACCACGGTACCGCTTTCGACATAGCGGGCACCGGTACAGCCGATGCCGCGAGCCTGGTCGCGGCGCTGCGCCTCGCCGCACGGCTCGCCGCTGCCGATATCCCCTCGCCTTCTCCGTCGTGAGCGCGAATGACGACGGCCTGCCGCCGCTGCGCGACGTTATTCGCCGCCACAGCCTCGGCGCCAAAAAATCGCTCGGCCAAAATTTTCTTCTCGACCTCAATTTGGCGGCGCGCATCGCCCGGGCAGGAGGATCGCTCGCCGGCGTAACGGTTGTGGAAATCGGCGCGGGCCCGGGCGGACTTACCCGCGCGTTGTTGGCGCAGGGCGCCGAGCGGGTCATTGCCGTGGAGCGCGACACGCGCGCCATCGCCGCGCTCGAGGAAATTGCCGCTCACTATCCTGGCAGATTGCAAATTATCGCCGGTGACGCGCTTGAACTCGACCTGCGCCAGCATCTCGGCGGCGGTCCGGTGCGAATCGTCGCCAACTTGCCCTACAACATCGCGACCGCGCTCCTTATCGGCTGGATGTCGGTCGAGCCGTGGCCGCCTTGGTATGACCGCGCTGTGCTGATGTTCCAGCGCGAGGTCGCCGAACGCATCGTCGCGCAAACCGGCTCGAAGAGTTACGGACGGCTGTCGGTTTTCGTCCAATGGCGGTGCGAAGCGCGCATCTTGTTCGATGTCAACCGATCCGCTTTCGTGCCACCGCCGCAAGTCACCTCGTCCATTGTGCTGCTATCGCCGCGGCAGGCGCCACCTCCCTGCGATCGCAGATTGCTCGAGCGCGTGACCGAAGCCGCCTTCGGCCAACGGCGCAAAATGCTGCGGCAAAGCTTGCGTTCACTCGGCGGCGATGTCGGGCGGTTACTGGAAAGCACCGGGCTCGATCCGACCGCACGCGCGGAAGACATTCCGGTCGCCGGGTTTGTTGCACTGGCGCAAGCCCTCGCGGCGCAACGTGCTGTAAAGCGTGATACTCTGCCCACCGATACCGGAGACTTGACCCCGACATGACCAAAATGCACTGCCAGTCGCTCGTGGCCTATGGGCAGCCACTCTGCGAAACCATCGTCGATTGTCCGAGCCCTCGCGGCAGTGAAGTGCTGGTGCGAATCGAACGCTGCGGCGTGTGCCATTCCGATTTGCACATGCAGGACGGCTATTTCTCGCTCGGCGGCGAAAAACGGCTCGACGTCACTGCAGGCCGCACCCTGCCGTTCACGCTCGGTCACGAGATCGCCGGCGTGATCGAACAAGCCGGCGAAGAAGCAAGCAACGTCGTCGTCGGCCGACGCGTTGCGGTCTATCCCTGGATCGGCTGCGGAACATGCGCCGCGTGCCTCGCCGGCGAAGAGAATTTGTGCGCCAAGCCGCAGCACCTCGGCATTGCGGTCGATGGCGGCTATGCGAGCCACGTCGTCGTGCCGCATCCGCGTTACCTGCTGGATTACGCCCCCTTGGCCGCGGAATTTGCCGGGCCGCTCATGTGCTCGGGGTTGACCGCTTATTCGGCGCTCAAGCGCCTGACCACGCGGCCCGAGCGCGGTCCGGTATTGCTGGTCGGACTAGGCGGCGTCGGCATGATGGGGCTTGCCATCGCCAAGGCCCTGTTTCGCGAAGCGCCACTCGTCGCCGACATCGACGCCGCAAAGCGCCAGGCGGCGCTCGCCGCGGGCGCGGCTGGCGCCTACGATCCGGCCGACCCGCAAGCGCGCAAGGCGGTGATGACGGCGACCGGCGGCGGCGTGTTTGCGGCTTGCGATTTCGTTGGCTCGGGAAAGTCCTTGCAGTTTGTCACCGGCTTGCTCGGACGCGGCGGCAAGGCGGTCGTGACCGGACTTCTCGGCGGCGAATTCTCAATCGCCGCCGCGATGTTTGCGCTCAAAGCCATGACGATCGAGGGCACGTTGACCGGAACGCTCGCCGAGGCACGCGAACTGCTCGATCTGGTTCGAGAGAAAAAGATCGCGCCGATTCCGACTCACGACCGCCCGCTTGCCGAGGCGCAGGCGGCGCTCGACGATTTGCGCGAGGGGCGCGTCGTCGGCCGCACGGTGTTGACCCTATAGCGTCCGGCGGGAACGACTTTTCAGGCCGAAAACGATCCGTCGCCGTTTTGCGCTGCCGTAGGCTGCAAATTGCGCCTCGTCAGCCACGCGTTCAGAAAGAGCACGAACACCGCGGCGATCAAACCGCCGATGGCGACAATGATCATGATGCGATCCGCGGTCCATCCGGCGCCAAGGAGCGAACCCGCGATCAAAGGACCGACGATTTGGCCAAACCGCCCCATGGCCATTCCCCAGCCGATCCCCGTCGATCGGATCGAGGTCGGATAAATCAGTGCGGCAAGCGCGATGGCGCTGGCAGTGCCGAGGCCAAGGAACAAGCCGACCAATCCGATGAAGATCGCCGCCAGCGGCACTGAGGACGCGCCATATCCCAATCCCACCGTAGCCGCAGTCCCGAGGACGAACGCCGGAAACATGACGATTAAGACGCCGAAGCGTTGCATCAGGCGCCCGGCTGTCGATTGACCGAAGAACGCGCCGAGGCCGTTGAAGGCGACAACGAAGGCAGTCGCCGCCGGCGCGATACCGTTCAATCGGAGCAAAGACGGCGTCCAAAGTGTCGCCACGGTCAAGACGCCGAAGCCCATAAAGAACGGCACCCACAACAACAGCGTGCCAAGCGCGCGGCCCTCCGTGAACAAATGTTTGATCGCGACTCCCGGCAGATTCTTTTCTTCGACAATAAAATGCTGCTTGGCGGCGTCGATTGGAACGCGCAGGCGCGCGATAATGGCGGCAACAGCGGCCGTATCGTTGCGCCGGAGCAATAGAAACTTCAGCGATTCCGGGAGATACCACAACAGGAACAGGCCGAACAAAAGCGGCGCGACACCGCCAATATAGAAAATCGCGCGCCATCCAATTGCGACCAGCAAATAAGAATTCAATAGCCCGCCGAGCATGCCGCCCAGCGGAAACGCCGACCACATCAACGTCACCAGCGTCGCCCGCGACCGCGCGGGCGCATATTCCGATGTCAGCGCGATGTAGCAGGGCGTCGCGCCGCCGAGACCAAGCCCGGCCATCAAGCGGCACAGCATCAGCATACCGACGGAATCGGCCAGCGCCGTCAGGATAGTGAAGACGCCAATCAGCACCACCGCGACCAAGAGGAGCGTCTTTCGCCCCAGACGATCGGCCAGCGGCCCGAACGACGCGGCACCGATGGTCGCTCCGACAAGAGCTGACGAGAAAATCGGACCAAACGAGGCAATTTTTATTCCCAGCGTGTCGGCGATGAACGGGGCGGCCACGCCGATCGACTGGGTGTCGATGCCATCGAACATGCTGACCAGAGCGCAACATACGATGGTGCCGATTTGAAAGGACGTGAGCCGGCCTTCATCAATAAGCCGCGTGACGCTGACCGCGCCGGCCGGGTGCGTTGCTTCAATCATTCCGGTGGAGCTCACAATTTGGCCTGAAGCGCGCGTACGAAGCTGGAAAGGCCAATCCGGCGTTCGCGTTTGAGACGTTCCGCCGCCAGGATGGCCTGAACCTGATCGAATGCGTCATCTAGGTCGCGATTCACAATGACGTAGTCGTATTCCGGCCAATGGCTCATCTCACCGGCAGCCTTGGCCATGCGAGAAACAATGATCGCGCGGCTGTCTTGGGCGCGGCGCTGCAGCCTGCGATGCAATTCTTTGATCGTCGGTGGCAGAATGAAGACGCTGACCAAATCGTCGCGAGCCTTTTCGCGGAGCTGCTGGGTGCCCTGCCAATCGATGTCAAACAAGACGTCGCGCCCGGCGCGCAACGCTTTCTCCACCGGCCGGCGCGGCGTGCCGTACCGGTAACCAAACACCTCGGCCCACTCCAGCAACTCATTCCTTTTCACCATCGCCTCGAAGCGGGCGAGATCGATAAAATGATAATCGCGCCCAGCGACCTCGCCGGGCCGGCGCGGCCGTGTTGTGACCGAGACGGAAAGCTCGACGTTGCGATCCGCCTTGAGCAACATGCGCGAAAGCGTGGTCTTACCGGCGCCGGACGGCGAGGAAAGAACAAACATCAATCCGCGGCGCGCGATGCTTGTTCGATTTTTCTTGCCGCCGGACATTCACTGTTATTCCACGTTCTGAACCTGCTCGCGGAATTGCTCGACCGCGGCCTTTAGTTCCAAACCAATGTTGGTGAGCTCCATGTCGCCGGCCTTGGCGCACAGCGTATTGGTCTCGCGGTTGAGCTCTTGCGCAAGAAAATCGAGCCGGCGGCCAACCGGGCCGCCTTGTGCCAAAAGGCCCCGCGCCTGCTCTACGTGTGCCGTCAATCGATCAAGCTCCTCGCGCACGTCGGCCTTCGCCGCAATAAGAATCGCTTCCTGGTGCAGCCGGCCGGCATCGAAACGCTCCGATTGCTCCAAAAGGGCGGAAATTTGCTCGGCCAGGCGCTCGCGTATGGCGTCGGGCTGGCGACCCGGGGCGGCTTCGGCGCGCTGGGCCAGCGCCGCTATTTCGGAAAGACGCGCCGTCAGCACGCGCGAAAGCGCAAGACCCTCGTGCCGGCGCATGCCGGCGAGAGCATCGATCACCTCGGTGAAGGCAGCAATTGCAGCCGTCTCGGCGGCGCGCTTCTCGCCCTCATGTTCACCAGACTCGCCGATTTCCATCACCCCTTTGAGGGCGAGGAGGCCATCAAGTGAAGGGGGCGCCGCTTCGATCCGTCCGGAGATTTCGCGCATCGCCGCCAAAACGGCGTCGAGCACCGCCGCGTTGACCCGCACGGAAGGCGGCGAGCCGGTTCGATCCACAACCAGGTTGGCTTGCAAAGAACCGCGCGCGAACTTCTCAGCGACAGCGGCTCGCGCCGGCGCCTCGATCGCGTCCCAGCCAGGCGGCAGGCGAAGGCGCAAGTCGAGGCCCTTGCCGTTTACCGATTTAATTTCCCAGGCCCACGCATAGGGACCGCTGGTGCCGTGGCCGCGAGCGAATCCTGTCATGCTCGACAGCGCCATGAAACGCGATCTCCCGGACTGCGAAAGTGCAAAATAAAAAACGCCGCTGAACTTAACGGCGGCTCCGCGCGGTCACAAGGTCGTTATGCACAGATCTCAGCGGCTTAGCCGCGGCACGATCAATGCGCGGTCGTCTGGGTATTGGCGTTATGCCGAGTTGTGCGGCGCTGCGCCGGCGGAGGCGCCGTCTGCGGAGCCGGCGCCGTGGGTTGTACCGTAGGCGCGGCCGCTTGCGGATCGGCGCTGGCCTGGTCTTTCTGGTCGGATTCGATCTGACGAAGCCGGGCGACGTTTTTCTGGTGTTGCTCGTAGCTTTCCGCGAAAAGGTGGCCGCCGGCGCCGTCGGCGACAAAATAAACTTCACGCGTCCGCGCCGGATTTGCCGCCGCTTCGAGCGAGGCGCGGCCGGGATTGGTGATCGGCCCCGGCGGCAGCCCGTCGATTTGGTAAGTGTTGTAGGGCGTCGGCTGATCGATCTCGCTTTTCATGATCGGCCGCCCCAGCGTTCCTTTGCCGCCGACCAGGCCATAAATGATTGTCGGATCCGATTGCAGCCTCATCTTCTGTTTCAGCCGATTAATAAATACGGCGGCGACGCGCGTGCGCTCTTCGGCCTTGCCGGTTTCCTTCTCGATGATCGACGCCAGCGTCACGAGCTGATCGGCGGACTTGATGGGCAAGTCGGCGGCGTGGTGGTCCCAGATTTCCTTGACCACGCGCTGCTGCGCCTGCTGCATGTGCTGGATCATCTGCTCGCGCGTCATGCCGCGGGCGAAATTATAGGTGTCGGGCAACAGGCTGCCTTCACGTGGCATTTCCTTGACGTTTCCGGTTAGCACGTCGTCATCCATCAGCCGCGCGACAATCTGCTCGGAGGTCAAGCCTTCCGGCATGGTGAACGGGTGCATGACGACGCGGCCATCGACGATGGTTGCCACCACGTCGCGCAAGCTGGCGTGCGCTTTGAACTGGTATTCGCCGGCTTTGAGGTCTTCACGCGCCTTGAGGACGAATACGCCGCCGACAAAAACCCAAGGCTGATCGATAACCCCCTCGCGCGCCAGAACGTCGGCAATATCGCGAATGCCGACGCCGCGCGGAATATTGACGACCCGATCGTCGGACAGCGGACCCGGAGCGTCGAACCGCTGCTTGCCGGCGACCAGCGCTATGCCGCTCGCCACGGCGAGCAAGATAAAAATACTGATGACGGCGTTGCCGAGAATGACAAAAGGATGCCGCGCGCTTTTTGACCGCGGGGTTGGCATGTCAACCGTGTCCGGTTCCAGCGCCGTTCGCGGGCTGCGCGGCGCGATGAGTTGGGAGCTTTTCGCGACGCTCGGCGAAGCGCCAATTCCGTTGACCGGCCTGCCGGAGTTCAGCGCCGGTTGGGGCTGGCTCGGGTTTGCGCCGATGCGGCCCCCCGTCCGAGGCGCGGCTTTGCTCGTTGCGGGAGTGGTCGCGGGCGCTTCGGCC
>DAIUEQ010000016.1:0-29905 GCA_036845025.1 Xanthobacteraceae bacterium
GCAAGCAAAACGCCGTGGCAGATCGCCGCCACCGGCAATCCCGTGGCGAAGAAATCGGCGACTAAACGCTGCAACGTCTCGCTCTCGAGATATTCGCGCATGCCGCGGGCGCGATGTCCGCCCGGAAGGAGGAGGCCATCGAAATCCTTGCGGCGGACTTGCGACCACGAGAGCGGCGCCTGGTAAGCCGGATCGTCCTTCATGCGGGTATATGCAGCGCGGGCGTCGGCATTCGCCCGCATCAGCCGCCCAATCGCGGCGACATGCTTAAGGCCCGGCAGAAAGCCCCACACATCGAGCCCTTCGCCTGACAGCATCATGTCGTCGGCTTCGGCGGGCCGGCCATCCGGTGTCGCAAATTTGACGGAATGGCCGAGTTGCTTAAGCACGCTCCAGCTCACTGCGGCTTCGCTCGGGTCGAAATCTTTGCGCGGGAGCGGAATGAGGATTTTCGCCAAGCCGCTGCTCCAGGTTGCCGGCGTAGTGTGGCTGCCTTGCGTATGCCTTGTTGCCGCGCCACATCAGTAAACGTTGAGGAAGAATCCTATCGCAAAAGCCGCCATGCCGTCCAAGCGAGCGACTCGAAAAACCGCCACTAAGCGGCCGGTCACCGGCACCTCGACGCGCAACAAAGCGCTCGGCGTGCTGCCGGAATGGAATTTGTCCGATCTCTATTCCGGGTTGGACGATCCCGCGGTCAAGCGGGACCTCGACCGAGCCGACGCCGACTGCGCGGCGTTCGAGGTCGCTTACAAAGGCAAGCTCGCCGATATGGCAGCGTCGCCGGAGGGCGGCGCGGCGCTCGCGGCCGCGGTGAAAAGCTATGAAGCCATTGACGATCTGATGGGGCGGCTCGGCTCCTATGCCGGCTTGTTGCATGCCGGCGATACGCTCGATCCGGCGCGCACCAAATTCTACGGCGACGTGCAGGAGCGGCTCACCGCGGCATCGACGCATTTGTTGTTCTTCGCGCTCGAGCTCAATCGCGTCGACGACGCGCTTTTGGAAGCGGCGATGCGAGATCCGGCGCTTGGCCATTACCGGCCGTGGCTCGAAGATGTGCGACGGTATCGGCCGTACCAGCTGGAAGATCGCGTCGAGCAGCTGTTCCACGAAAAGTCCGTGACGGCCTATTCGGCCTGGAACCGGCTGTTCGATGCCACCATCGCTTCGCTGCGATTTAAGGTGTTGGGCAAGACGCTGGCCATCGAGCCGACGCTGAACCTGCTGCAGGACCGTTCGGGACAAAAGCGCAAGGCTGCGGCCGAGGCGCTGGCCCACACGCTCAAAGAGAACGTCCGCCAGTTTGCGCTGATCACCAACACCCTGGCGAAGGATAAGGAAATCTCCGACCGTTGGCGCGGTTTTGCCGACATCGCCGACGCGCGCAATCTCGACAATCGGGTCGAGGGCGAAGTGGTCGATGCGCTGGTCGCAGCTGTGCGTGCCGCATATCCGCAGCTGTCGCACCGTTATTACGCGCTGAAGGCGAAATGGTTCGGCAAGAAAAAACTGCCGCATTGGGACCGCAACGCGCCGCTGCCACAGGTGCCTGCGCACACGGTCGGCTGGGCCGAGGCGCGCAAGACCGTGCTCACGGCCTACGCCGCGTTTTCGCCGAAGATGGCGGAGATTGCCGAGCGTTTTTTTGCCGAGCGCTGGATCGATGCGCCGGTTCGCCCGGGCAAAGCGCCGGGCGCATTCGCGCATCCGACAACGCCGTCGGCGCATCCTTACGTGCTGCTCAATTATCAGGGCAAGACGCGCGACGTGATGACGTTAGCGCACGAATTGGGTCACGGCGTACATCAGGTGCTTGCCGCGCCAAATGGCGCGCTGATGGCGCCGACGCCGTTGACGCTTGCCGAGACGGCAAGCGTGTTCGGCGAAATGCTCACCTTCAGGCGACTCTTGGCCGACACGCGCAACGCAAAAGAACGAAAGGCCATGCTCGCCGCCAAGGTCGAGGACATGATCAATACGGTGGTGCGCCAAATCGCGTTTTACAGTTTCGAGCGCGCCGTCCACACCGAGCGCAAGAATGGCGAATTGACCGCGGATCGCATCGGGGAATTATGGCTCGATGTGCAGCGCGAGAGCCTCGGCCCTGCGATCGAATTAAAGCCCGGTTATGAGTCGTTCTGGGCCTACATTCCGCATTTCATCCACTCGCCGTTCTACGTCTACGCTTACGCCTTCGGCGATTGCCTGGTGAACTCACTTTACGCCGTCTACGAGCATGCGGAGGAAGGTTTTGCCGACCGTTATCTCGCCATGCTGGCGGCTGGAGGAACCAAGCATCACTCCGAGCTGCTTGCGCCTTTCGGCCTCGATGCGCGCGACCCCGCGTTTTGGCAGGGTGGTCTCGGCGTGATCGAACGGATGATTGCCGAACTGGAGATGCTTTAGAAACTGGCTCAGGGCCGGTTGATGCAGGGCCGTCCGCCCCGCGTGGTCAACATATATTCCATGCATTGCATGGTGATATCGCGTGCCGGCGCGCCGGTTTGCTCAAGGCGATAAACTTTACGGGTGATGGTTTTGTCTTCGTCCCTGCCACAGACCATGGCAGTGTGATTGAAGATCGTTTTTGATGACTTCTCGGTCAGCGTGATCTTCTGCTTCGCATCCTCGCCGCGCGTGAACGCCATCGTCGTCGCCAACCCGCCATTCTCATCGGCCGCGTCATAATGCTCGTCGACGTTGAAGCTTTTCGCGAGTTCGTCGACAAAGATCAGATCTTCAATCTTCCCAAGCCGTTTCTGCGGCGGGACCACGACAAGCTGACGACGATTGAATATGACCTGCGTATCTGCGGAGGCGCTGGCGCAGCCCCATTCCCAGCGTCCGGCGTGCGCGTCGCTCGCGAAAGCGAACGTGATCATCGCCGCGGCGGCAATTGCCGCAGTTTGCTGTTTCATCGCCGCTGCCATTCTGCCAATGTCGTTTCCTAATGAGATTGCGTTAACGGATTGATGGCCGACAACGAGAAAAACCGCTTCACTGCGCGCGCTGCGCGCTACGCCCGAGTCGGGGCCAATGTCGGCCGCGTAGCAGCGCGCTACGGCGGCAGCCGCCTGCTTGGCGGCGAGCCCAACCGTGCCGGCGAGGCCTCTGCGCTCGCTTCGGCGCTCGGTAACCTCAAAGGTCCGCTCATGAAAGTCGCCCAATTGATGGCGACCATTCCGGACCTGCTGCCGCCCGAATATGCGGAAGAGCTGCAGAAGCTGCAAAGCGAGGCTCCGCCGATGGGCTGGGCCTTCGTCAAACGGCGCATGAACGCCGAACTCGGTTCCAACTGGCCGGAAAAATTTGCGAGCTTCGAACACCATCCGGCGGCGGCTGCTTCGCTTGGCCAAGTTCATCGCGCGTGTTCGCTCGACGGCGCCGCACTGGCCTGCAAACTACAATATCCCGACATGCAGTCGGCGGTCGAAGCCGACCTGCAGCAATTGCAATGGCTCCTTGCCATCCGGCGGCGGCTCGATTCCGCGATCGACACCAGCGAGATCGGCAAGGAGATCGGCGAGCGGGTTCGCGAGGAGCTCGATTACCGGCGCGAGGCAAAGCACGTCGGGCTTTACCGGCAGATGCTCGACGGCGTCGATATCGTGCGAGTCCCGAAAGCCTGGCCCGAACTCTCGACCGGACGGTTGCTTACGCTCGACTGGCTTGAGGGCACGCGCATGCTTGCGCACAAGAGCGACCCGTTAGCGGTGCGCAATGTGCTGGCACGCGCCATGTTCAGCGCCTGGTGGTTTCCCTTCAGCCGCTTCGGCGTCATTCACGGCGACCCGCATCTCGGCAACTACACCGTTTTTGCGCACGGCGGGAAGCCGGCGGGGATCAATCTTTTAGATTACGGTTGCGTCCGCATTTTTGCGCCGAAATTCGTGCAAGGCGTGGTCGATCTCTACCACGGGCTTTTGCACGGCGACGATGATCTCATTGTGGGCGCCTACGAAACGTGGGGCTTCCGCCGGCTGTCTCGCGACCTGATCGAGACGCTGAACATCTGGGCGCGCTTCATTTACGCGCCGCTCCTTGACGACCGGGTGCGCACTATCGCCGACGGTGTGGCGCCCGGGGAATATGGCCGCCGCGAAGCGTTTCAGGTGCATCAGGCGCTTAAACGCAAAGGGCCGGTGACGGTGCCACGCGAATTCGTGTTCATGGACCGCGCTGCGGTCGGATTAGGCGCAGTATTTTTGCACCTGCGCGCGGAACTGAATTTCTATCGTCTGTTTAACGAGGCGATCGAGAACTTTTCCATGGATCGGGTCGGCAAGCGCCAGGCAGCGGCGCTCGAGGCGGCCGGCCTCTAGGAGGAACGATGTCGAGTATTTGGGCTCGCAAGTCCATCGCCGCCTTGCAGGCAGAGGCGGAGGAGCCTGAAACCCAGGCGCTCGTCGCGCATGGAAAGGTACCGCTGTCGCGCACGCTGTCGGCGCTGAACCTGGTCGCGCTTGGCATCGGCGCGATTATCGGCGCCGGCATTTTCGTGCTGACCGGGCATGCCGCTGCGGCCAATGCCGGGCCCGCGATCACGCTCTCCTTTGTTCTCGGCGCAATCGCCTGCGTCTTCGCCGGCCTTTGCTACGCGGAGATGTCCTCGACGGTGCCGATCGCCGGCAGCGCCTACACCTATGCTTACGCGACCTTGGGTGAGTTGATCGCCTGGATCATCGGTTGGGATTTGATCCTCGAATACATGCTCGGCGCGGCCACGGTCGCGATCGGCTGGTCGGGCTACGTGGTGAGCTTTCTCAAAGATTTCGGCATTACAGTGCCACCGACCTTTGACCGCGCGCCATTTGCTTACGATCCGGCGACGGACGCTTGGCATGCGACCGGCGCCATCCTCAATATTCCGGCGATGCTTGTGGTGGTGGCGCTCACGGCGGTGCTGGTTGTCGGGGTGCGCGAGACGGCGCGAGCCAACGTGGTGATTGTCGCCATCAAGCTCGTCATCATTCTGGTGTTCATTGCGGTTGCCGCGCCGTTTGTGAGCACGGCGCATTGGGTGACCGCGGCAAACCCTTCGGGCAATTTCATTCCGCCGAACATTGGCGAGGGCCAATTCGGGCTGAGCGGTGTTCTGCGCGGTGCCGCGGTGGTGTTCTTTGCCTATATCGGGTTCGACGCCGTTTCGACCGCGGCGCAGGAGGCCAAGAATCCGCAGCGCGACATGCCGATCGGCATTCTCGGCTCACTGGTGATATGCACGGTGCTTTATGTCGCGGTTGGTTTCGTGCTGACCGGTATTGTGTCTTACGACAAGCTTAACGTGCCCGATCCGATCGCCGTTGGCATCGACGCTATCGGCATGGGGTTCCTTTCACCGCTCCTCAAGATCGGCATCATCCTCGGCTTGACGTCGGTGATCCTGGTGATGATGCTCGGCCAGCCGCGAATCTTTTATTCCATGGCGCGCGATGGATTGTTGCCCGCGGTCGCGGCGCGCGTCCACCCCCGCTTTCACACGCCGTATGTCACCACCATTATCACCGGAATAGTCGTGACGGTGTTTGCTGGATTTCTGCCGATCGGCCTGGTCGGCGAACTGGTCAGTATCGGTACGCTCTTTGCCTTTGCCATCGTATCCGCGGGCGTCTTCGTGTTGCGTATCACCAATCCTGGATTGGAGCGGCCGTTCAAGACACCTGCCGTTTTTATTGTTGCTCCTTTGGGGGTGGCGTCCTCCCTGTTCCTGATGGCTGGGCTGCCGCTTGACACTTGGCTGCGATTTGCCGGCTGGCTGGTCATCGGAATTTTGCTTTACGGATTTTACGGTATCAGGCACAGCCGTGCAGGCGGCGGCGGGTAGGATTTGGCGGCGTCGCGTTCGTAAGTGTCTGGCGACGGTGCTTCGCGCAGTCGCAAAGTGCCGATGAAAGCGGCGGGGCATCTGTGGACTCAATCTTTATAAAGAGCGGAACAGCGCCGGCGACGCTCCCGATCTGGTTCGTGAATCCGGCTAATTATGCGGAGGTCCGCGAGCGGCTTGGCGGAGCCAACCTTGCCTTCGCCGATGCAGCCGGTTTTAAGCCTAAAGCCGGCCGGCATTTGTTGCTGCCCGAGGCGAAAGGGCAGGGGCTGGGCGCCGTCCTTTTTGGCCTCGAAGACGCCGGCGAAGCTCGCGATCTCTTTCTTCCCGGATTGTTGCCGCAGCTACTTCCCGCCGGAGCGTACCGCTTCGCCAATGATCCGTATGATATGCGGCTCGCGGCGCTCAGCTTCGCGCTCGGCGCTTACACCTTTTCGCGCTATCGCAAAATCGAACGCAGCGAAGTCAAGCTCGACCTGTCGCAGAGCGTTGACCGGGACGAGCTTGAACGCGTCGTCGATGGCGTGACGTTGGCGCGCGATCTGATCAATACGCCGGCGAACGATATGGGTCCGGCAGAGCTCGAAAAGGTCGCGCGCGCGCTGGCCGCACACCACGGCGCAAAGATGCGCACCATCGTCGGCGACGATCTCTTGACCGAAAAGTTTCCGCTTATCCACGCCGTCGGCCGCGCGTCGGTGCGGGTGCCGCGGCTGATCGAGCTCAATTGGGGCGAAGGGGATCGCCCGAAAGTCACGCTCGTCGGCAAAGGCGTTTGTTTTGATTCCGGCGGTCTCGACATCAAGTCGGAAAGCGCGATGTTGCTGATGAAAAAGGATATGGGCGGGGCGGCTAGTGTTCTGGCGCTGGCGCATATGATCATGAGCCGCGGACTGAAGGTCCAGCTCAGCGTGTTAATCCCCGCGGTGGAAAATTCGATCGGCGGTGACGCTTTTCGGCCGCGCGATATCTACGTCTCACGCAAAGGGCTTAGCGTCGAAGTCGGCAACACCGACGCCGAAGGGCGGCTGGTGCTCGCCGACGCCCTGGCCTTGGCCGACGAAAACGCCCCGGATCTCTTGATTGATATGGGTACGCTGACCGGCGCGGCTCGTGTTGCGCTCGGTCCGGATCTGCCGCCCTTCTACACCGACGACGGAGCGCTTGCGGCCGACGTGTCCCGTCACGCCGCCGCCGAGAACGATCCGCTGTGGCGGCTGCCGCTGTGGGCGCCCTACAATGCGCTGCTCGACTCGAAAATCGCCGACATCAACAACGTTAGTTCGGGCAGCTTTGCCGGCTCGATTACCTGTGCGCTATTTCTCAAGCGGTTTGTCTCGGCGGCGAAAGCCTGGCTGCACATCGATATCTACGCATGGACGCCGAGCGCCAAGCCCGGCCGGCCCGAGGGCGGGGAATGTCAAGCCGCGCGCGGCCTCTACGCGCTGCTTGCCGAGCGCTACGGCTGAGAGCAGAAGGCGATGCGCCCTTTTGATCCGCGGGTGACGCCGGTGCGTGCCGATCTTGCGGCGAAGGAACTTCAGGGCAAGGTCGCGGCTCCGCGTTACACTGAAGGCAGTCGCTACGAAATCATCGCGGCGCAAACGCCGGTCCGCAGCGAGCCGCGGCCCGATGCGCCGCTCGCAACCGAAGCGCTCAGAGGCGAACGTGTAACGGTCTACGATATCAATAGCGAAGGCTGGGCTTGGGGTCAGCTCACCGCTGATGGGTATGTCGGCTGGCTGGGGGAGAGCGCAATTAAGCCGGCTGGGCAGCAGCCGACGCACAAAGTCATGGCGTTGCGTACGTTGGTCTTCCCAGGACCGTCAATCAAACTTCCGCCACTTGAGGCGCTGCCCTTCGGTGCGCAACTGGTCGTGGCTGAGACGACAGACCGGATGGCCATCACGCCGACACGTGGCTACGTGCCATCGGTGCATCTTGCGCCCCTCAAACAATATGAGGCGGATTTCGTCGCTGTTGCCGAGCGCTTTGTCGGGGCGCCTTATTTGTGGGGCGGCAAGACAGTACTCGGTCTTGATTGTTCGGGGCTCGTCCAGGTCGCGCTCGCGGCATGCGGCATTGCCAGCCCGCGCGATAGCGATATGCAGGAAGCGGCGCTCGGCGTACCGATTAGAGTTGCCAGCGGACTAGCCGACCCGCAGCGTGGCGATCTGATATTCTGGGAGGACCACGTCGCCGTTGTCCGCGATCGCACCAACTTGATCCACGCCAACGCATTTCACATGGCGGTCGCAATCGAGCCTATTTCACAAGCTGTCGAGCGCATCCGCGCCAGTGGCGCAGAAATTTCAAGCATACGGCGGCTGCCACGCGCGAACGCTTCCTAGCGGCGCGCCGCTGAAGGTGATCTAATCCTGCGGTCGGCCGAAACTAGCCGGCAGGTGGAGCGCACTCCATGACCAACGAAATGCATCCGCAAGTTCCGTTGAGCGTTCCGCAGACGGCTTCGCATCCCGCTCATCACGCGAGCTTCTGGATCCGCGAGTTGCCGTTCACGCTGGTTTTGCTGCTCACCATCGCCGGCGTCGGCTACACCAGCTTCTCCAAACATCCGGTCTTGATTTACTGGGAAATTCTTACCCCGGTGATCGCGCTGGTGTGCGTATGGTACGGCTGGCCGAACGCGGTCGATAATCAAGCGCGGCTTCGATTGATCGCAACGCAAGCGTTGCACTGGTTGGCGTTCCTCCTGGTGATGAACATGGTCTACCTCAGCACCGTGCAGCGCGTGTTCAACGCCACCGGCACCGGCCTTGCGATCTTTACGCTCCTCGCACTCGGCACCTTCACCGCCGGCGTACATATTCTCTCCTGGCAGGTCTGCTTGCTCGGCTTGATCATGGCGTTCGGAATTCCCGCAATTGCGTGGATTGAAAACTCGGCGTTGTTGTTCGTGCTGGTCGCCGCCGTTATTGTGGGGATTGCGATAGTTGTTTGGTGGCACCTGCGGCAGCGGCGAACAAGCCTGAGCTAAGCGCGTCGCCAGCCGCGAGTGGGACGTTTGATGATCTTCTACCCAAAGGCAAAAAGTTGGGCCGCTGCCACTGTCGCCGACCGCTTGCCTTCGCCCGTCACCCGTATAACCTCACGGGGCACAAAAGTGCCTGCGCAAACCATGCGCAAGTCGGGGGAGGAAATCATGCGGTTTTCAGTTCTAGCTGCCACGACTGCAAGTCTCGCAGCAATCGCTCTAGCGGTATCTCTGTCACCCAAAGCTCACGCCGAGTCGCCAGTCGAGCGCGGCTCGTACCTTGTCGTCGTTGCGGGCTGCAACGACTGCCACACGCCCGGGTTCTTTTTCGGCAAGCCCGACAAGGACAAGTTCCTCGGCGGTTCGGATGTGGGCTTCGAGATTCCCGGCCTCGGCGTGTTCAACGGTAGGAACATCACGCCAGACAAGGAAACCGGCATCGGCGCCTGGACCGACGAGCAAATCGCGACCGCGATCACCACCGGCAAGCGTCCTGATGGACGGCAGCTGGCGCCGATCATGAACTATGCGGCTTTTACGCATCTGACCAAGGAGGATGTGGCGGCCGTCGTCGCTTATCTCCGCAGCATACCTCCGGTCCACAACCAGGTAGCCGGGCCGTTCAAGCCGGGCGAGAAAGTTTCGATCTTCACCTTCAGAATCGAGCCACCGGGACAAACGGCGGCCGATGCGCCGAAGTAGGGAATAGCAGAGCTAGGATCCTGGCGGACGAACCGTGCGCGGAACTAACGCGCCGCTCGCGGCAGCGCCAAGAGCCAATAGCGCCGCGAGCATCATGATCTGCTGGATGCTATCGCCGAGCGATGTCTTGATAATGGTTTGCGCGCGCGTTTGCTCGGCACCTGCAGGCGTATGAGTGGCCTGTGGCGTGATGAATTGCCCGCGCGCGGCCTCGACGGATTGCAGGGTTTCGGTGGAGATTGTGGTGTCTCCCAGGTGGCGATTGAGGGCGCGATCGTAAAAACCGAGCGCGAGCATGCCGAAGATGGCGACGGCAAGGAGGTTGGCCAGCGAGGCGTCGGCATTGTTGATCGCCGAGGCGGTCCCGGTTTCGTGCGCCGGCACTGCGTTGAGGACCGCGGTCGTCAATGGGGCAACGCTTATTGCCATGCCAAATCCGAGAATCGTGGTCGAGCCCAAGAAAGCCCAATAGGCACCGCCGCCGACCGACCACGCTAACAGCGCAAATCCCAACGCGGCTATCGCCGGTCCAATAACAAGAGGTAGTCGGGCGCCGAAGCGGTCGAGCAAGCCTCCTGACCACCGCGACAGCAACACCATCACGATGGTCAAGGGCAGGAACACCGCACCGGCAAGCACGGCCGAGTAACCGTGCACCTGAATGATCGCGAATGGCAGAAAAAACAACGTCGCGCCGAGAGCGGCATAGAGGAGCAGCGTCAGCAGGTTGACGGCGGAAAAGGCGCGCGATCGGAATAAATCGAGCCGCAACATCGGCGTTGCGCTGTATCGCTCCACGTAAAGGAATGCCGCGAGCAACAACAATCCGCCGGCGAGCGCCGCTATGACTTTCACATCGCTCCAGCCGAGACTAGGTGCTGCCATCAGCCCGAAGCACACCCCGCCCAGACCAAGCAATGCCAGGAGGGCGCCCCGCCAATCAAGCGTCCCACGCGCCTGCGGATCGACGCTTTCGGGAACGTGGGAATAGGCGATCCAGATCGCGAATAGTGCGATCGGCGGATTTATCAGAAAGATCCATCGCCAAGTGAAATGGTCAACGATCCAGCCGCCCAGAAGCGGACCGATGGCGGAGGCAATGGCCGAGAAGGCTGCCCAGGTGCCGATGGCCTTTCCGCGCTCGCTCTCGTCAAATGACGCGCCGATCAGCGCCAGCGAGCATGGAACCAGGAGCGCGGCGCCCACTCCTTGCACTGCCCTCGCGGCGATGAGCTGGGCGATGCTCGGCGAAAGTCCGCACCACAGCGACGCCGCGGCAAATACCGCGAGCCCGATGATAAAAATTTTCCGGCGGCCGTAACGATCGGCCGCCGCGCCGCCAACGAGCAGTAGCGCCGAAAGGCATAGAGTATAGGCGTTGACCAGCCACTGAATGACTTCGACTGACGCCGCCAGGTCTTTCTCGATAACTGGAAGAGCGACGTTGACCACGGATTCGTCGATATTGGCGGTCGCGGAAGCCAAGATCGTCGCCAATAGAACCCACGACTTTTGCCGGGCAGTACAGTCCGCGGCCGCGCGCGTCGAGCGGATGACGCCTTCATCGCAGGGCGCAGCATTTGGGTTAAGCACGATCTATGGTCCCAGAGCCTCATCGGCGGAATTTCCGCCACTTAACGGCTACGTCCCCGTGATCGATCGATTGGTGGTAGCGACTACTGAGCCACCACACCGGCCGGTGCCGTCTCCAGATTGAACGCGGCGGCGAATAATGCGCGCGTGTAGTCGGTTTGCGGATTAGCAAACAGCGCGGCGGCGTCGCCACTTTCGACGACCTTGCCGTGACGCATGACCATAAGGCGGCTCGCCAGCGCCGCGACCACGCGCAAGTCGTGCGAGATGAAAAGGTAGGTGAGGTTGCGGCGCTTTTGCAGGTCGCGGAATAGATCGACCATTTGCGACTGGATCAGCATGTCGAGCGCGCTGGTCGGTTCGTCGAGCACCACGAAAGTGGGCTCAAGCACGATGGCGCGGGCGACCGCGATACGCTGGCGCTGACCGCCCGAGAATTCATGCGGGAAGCGAAACCGCGTTGCCGGATCAAGGCCGACGTCGCTCAACGCTCGCGCCACCCGCTGATCGCGTTCCCGCTCGGTCATGGCCGGATAATGGACCGTCACCCCCTCTTTGATGATTTCCGCCACTGAAAGCCGCGGCGAGAGGGAGCCGTAAGGATCCTGAAACACGATCTGCATATCGAGCCGGAACGGGCGCATCTGTTTGAAGCGCAAGCCCTGGAGCTGGTTGCCGAGAAACACGATCGGTCCGTCGGAAGATATAAGGCGCAGCAGCGCAAGACCGAGCGTGGTTTTTCCCGAACCCGATTCGCCGACCACGCCGAGCGTCTCGCCTTTGCGAATTTCGAGGCTGACGCCATCGACCGCCTTGATATGACCCACGACCTTTCGCAGCACCCCGCGCTTGATGGGAAACCAGACTTTCAGGTCGGTCGTCTGCAATACGATTGGCGCTTGCGGTTGCGGCGGCGCCGGATCCGGCTTGGGCTCGGCGGCAAGGAGCGCCCGCGTATAGGGATGCGTGGGCGCAGCGAATACGCGCTCGACATCGCCTTGCTCGACGATCTTGCCTTCCTTCATCACGCATACCCGTTGCGCGATCCTACGCACAATGCCGAGATCGTGGGTGATGAAGAGAAGCGACATGCCGAGGCGCTTCTGAATGTCCTGTAGCAGCTCGATAATTTGCGCCTGCACAGTGACATCGAGCGCGGTGGTCGGTTCGTCCGCGATCAACAGGTCCGGTTCGTTGGCCAGCGCCATGGCGATCATGACGCGCTGGCGCTGGCCGCCGGAAAGCTGGTGCGGATAGCTCGCGAGGCGGCTCTGCGGATCGGGTATTCCGACCTGCGTTAGCACCTCTAAGGTTCGCGCCCGCGCTGCGGTGCCGGAGAGCCCGCGATGCAGCAGCAAAATCTCTGCGATCTGTTTTTCGATTGTGTGAAGCGGATTGAGCGACGTCATCGGCTCCTGGAACACGATGGTGACGTCGTCGCCGCGCACGCGGCGCATGTCGCGCTCTGAGAGCGGTAAGAGATCGCGACCCTTGAACAGGATTTCGCCTGACGGGTGGCGCGCGGCCGGATAAGGCAAAAGCTTCAGAATCGATAGCGCCGTCACCGATTTGCCCGAACCGGATTCACCGACCAGCGCCACCGTTTCACCCTTACCGATATCGAACGAGACGCGATCGACTGCGAGCGTCGTGCGGCCGCTCGAATGAAAGGTGACGGAAAGATCGCGGATGGCGAGAAGGGGCTCGGTCATTCAAATCCCGCTGTCATCTGAATGTTTTCCGCGGATCAAAGGCGTCGCGCACCGCTTCGCCAACGAAAATCAGCAGCGAAAGCATCAGCGCAACCGTGAAGAAGCCGGTCAGTCCGAGCCACGGCGCCTGGACGTTGGCTTTTCCTTGAGAGAGCAGTTCGCCGAGCGACGGCGAACCCGGGGGCAGGCCGAAACCGAGGAAATCGAGCGCGGTGAGGGTCATCACCGACGACGACATGATGAACGGCAGGAACGTCAGAGTGGCGACCATGGCGTTGGGCAATAGATGACGGAACATGATGACGGCGTTCGATACGCCAAGTGCGCGCGCAGCCTGGATATATTCGAAATTGCGGCCGCGCAGGAATTCGGCGCGCACCAGGCCGACCAGCCTAGTCCATGAGAACAGGAGCAGGATGCCAAGCAACACGAAGAACCCGGGCACCAGCACGGAGGAAATGATTAGCAGTAGATAAAGCTCAGGCACAGAGGTCCAGATTTCAAGGAAACGCTGGAACAGGAGGTCGGTCCACCCGCCGAAATAGCCTTGCACCGCGCCGGCCGCCACGCCGATGATCGACGAGACGATGGTCAGGATCAGGCCGAACAGGACCGAAACACGGAAGCCGTAGATCAGACGCGCAAGCACATCCCGGCCTTCGTCGTCGGTGCCGAGCCAGTTGTATTCGAGATCGCCGCAGCCGTGGAGGTGCTTGTGCTCCACGACGGTTTTGCATTGTGCTTCCGACAGCATCCAGGTCGGCGGCGACGGGGCAGGGGTTGGCAAATCGAGATTATGCGTATCGTAGGAGTAGCGGATTGGCGCCCAGATCACGCTGCCGCCCTTGTCGGCTATCAGCTTTTGCACGAAAGGATCGCGGTAGTCGGTCGCGGTTTCGAAGTCGCCACCGAAAGTAGTTTCCGGATAGGTGAAGAAAGAGGGGAAATAAGACTTGCCGGCGTAGCTTACATAAATCGGCTTGTCGTTGGCGATAACGTCGGCGAACAGCGAGGCGATAAAGAGCACGAGAAAGAGCCAGAGCGACCAGAACCCACGGCGGTTGGTCTTGAAGTTTCGCCAGCGGCGCGTGTTTATTGGTGAAAGGGCAAAGCGCGGCGGCCCGGCCGGGGGGCCAAGCGGCCCGGTGGGCTCGATATCCGGCATGAGCTCCGGGCCGGTTTCCCGCTTGGCGGCCGGCGTGTCGATGGGCTCTTCTTCGTAGGCCTTGACGACCACCTAGACCTCCCGCGTCTCGAAGTCGATGCGCGGATCGATCCAGGTGTAGGTCAGGTCGGAGATCAAATTCACCACTAGGCCGACCAGGGCGAAAATGTAGAGATTAGCGAACACCACGGGATAATCCCGGTTGAGCACGCTTTCGAAACTCAACAGTCCGAGGCCGTCGAGCGAGAAAATGGTTTCAATCAAAAGCGCGCCGGCGAAAAAGGCGCCGACAAATGCCGCGGGAAACCCGGCGATCACCAGTAGCATGGCGTTGCGGAAAATGTGGCCGTAGAGCACTTGGCGCTCGCTGCAGCCTTTAGCGCGCGCCGTCAGCACATATTGTTTGCGCAGCTCTTCAAGGAAGGAGTTTTTGGTCAACAGCGTCATGGTGGCAAACGCCGCGAGCCCCATGGAAATAATCGGCAGCGTCAGGTGCCAGAAGTAATCGAGAATTTTGTGCCACCACGAAAACTGCTCCCATCCGTCGGATGTGAGTCCGCGGAGCGGAAAAATCTGGAAGAACGAGCCGCCGGCAAACAAAATGATGAGAAGGATGGCGAACAGGAAGCCGGGAATGGCGTAACCGATAATGATCACGCCCGAGGTCCATACATCGAATTGCGTGCCGTCGCGCACCGCCTTGCGGATACCGAGCGGGATCGAAATCAGATAGCTCAAAAGCGTCATCCAGATGCCGAGTGAGATGGAAACCGGCAGTTTTTCCTTGATGAGTTGCAGGACGCTAATGTCGCGGAAATAGCTTTTGCCAAAATCGAAGCGCACGTAGTTCCACAGCATTAGAAAGAACCGCTCGTAAGCCGGTTTGTCGAAGCCGAATTGCTTTTCGAGGCTCTTGATGAATTCGGGATCGAGGCCCTGGGCGCCGCGGTATTTGGAATTGATGTCCATCTGGGCGCCCGACTGGATCGCGCCGCGGTTGCCAAAGTCGCCGCCGGCTGAGCCGGAAATGCGCGAGGTAGCGCCGGTATCGTTGCCGGACAGTTGCGCGATAACGCGCTCGACCGGGCCGCCGGGCGCGAACTGCACGACGACGAACGAGACCAGCATGATCCCGAAAATGGTGGGAATCATGAACAGGACGCGGCGGACGATATAGGCGGTCATAGGACTCCAATGCGACCGGCGAACCGCCGACCTTTCGACCGTGACGACGAGACAACGTCCTTACGCGCGACCGGTGCCGTATAGCATGGCGCGTTCAGCCGGCGCGCTGGATTCTTGCCGCTTTATCGGCGTCATACCACCAAGTTTCCGGAATGCCGCGGAAATAGCGGGGCTGGGCCGGCGGCCGGCCGAAGACATCCCAATAAGCGATCCAATGGGAGGGCTTGTACCAATGCGGAATCCAATAGTGGCCAACGCGGATTAAACGATCGAGCGCACGGCACGCGACGGTCAGCGAGGGTCTCGTGGGCGCGGCGATGATGCGGTCGATGAGGGCGTCGATTGCCGGATCGGCTATGCCGGCGAGGTTGTTGGAACCTTTCAACGCAGCGGCCTGCGAGGAGAAAAAAGAGCGCAGCGAATCACCGGGCGTGGCGGAGAAGCTGAATCGGTCGACCGTGATGTCGAAGTCAAAACCATCGCGGCGGGCACGGTATTGCACCGGGTCGACAATCCGCAACGAAGCGTCAATGCCCAGCGTGCCGAGATTTTTGATGAACGGCATGTGGTGCGGCTCGAAGGTCGGCTCGTCGATTAAAAACTCGATGCTCAAAGGCTCGCCGCTCGGCAGCATGCGCTTGCCTGCAGTGACGGCGCAGCCGGCATCTTTGAGAAGCTGCGTTGCTTTGCGGAGCAGCGCGCGGTCCTGGCCGGAGCCGTCCGACATCGGCGGCACATAGGGCTCGCCGAATACTTCGTCCGGCACATGGCCGCGGAACGGTTCAAGCAGCGCGAGTTCATCGCCGCCGGGCGGCCCTTTCGCCATCATGTCGGAGTTCTGAAACACCGATACGGTGCGCTCATAAGAGCCGTACATTATGGTCTTGTTGGTCCACTCGAAATCAAACGCGTTGCATAATGCCTCGCGCACGCGTGGATCGGCGAATTTCGGCCGCCGCGTGTTGATGAACCAGCCCTGAGCGCCCGACGGCGTGTCGTCGGCAATAATGTCTTTCTTGACCCTGCCGTCCTTGATCGCGGGAAAGTCGTAACGCGTCGCCCAAGTGCGCGACGTGAATTCTTCGCGAAACAGATAATTCTCAGCAGTAAAACCCTGGAAGCCGACGTCGCGGTCCCGGTAATACTCGAAGCGCACTACGTCGAAATTATTTTGTCCGCGGGCGACCGGAAGATCGGCACCCCACCAGTCGGCCACGCGGTTATATTCAATGTAACGGCCAGGCTCGAAGCGGCCGACTCGGTATGCGCCCGAACCGAGCGGCACATCGAGCGTCGATTCCTCGAACGGCTTTGCCGCGTAATACGTTTTGGAAAAAATCGGCATCTCGGCGACGAGAAGCGGCACGTCGCGGGCGCGCTGCGGTGCGAACCTGGCGACCACGATAGTGTCGCTCTCGGCTTGTGCGCCGATAAAATCGCGCATCGATTGGGTGATCAGCGGGTGGCCTTTTTGCTTGAGGATATTTAGCGAAAAAGCCACGTCGGCCGCGGTGAGGCGGGTGCCGTCGTGAAATCGTGCCTGCGGGCGGACAAAAAATCGGTAGGTCAGGCCGTCGGCCGAGCGCCGGACTTTTTCCGCCGCGAGCCCGTACATGGCGTCGGGTTCGTCGCCGCAACGCACCATCAGTGTTGCGAACGTCGATTGCATCCCTTGAGCGGCATCGCCTTTGAGGATGTAACTGTTGAGCGAATTGAAGGTCAGGAAGTTCTGGTTGAATTGCCGGTCAGGACCGATTTGCGAGAACGTGCCGCCCTTCGGCGCGCGCGGATTCACGTAACTAAAGTGCTGGAAGTCGGCGGGGTAGGCGAGGTCGCCAAAGGCTGACATGCCGTGCGACTCAACTTCGTCTTCGGCGCGTGTTCCGAGGGAAGATGCGCTCGCCGCAGCCACGCCGGCGGTCAGCTTGAGAACGGATCGGCGCGTCAGTGCGTTCATTTCATTACTGACGGCTTCCGGTTTTGGCCGCCTTCTCGGCATCCCACCACCAAATGCTGGGGAAGCCGGAGGCGCCATATTTTGGCAGCGTTGCGGGATGACCAAAGCGATCCCAGCGCGCCGTGCGCTCATAAGGGTAGGCCCATTGCGGAACGACGTAGTGATTCCACAACAGCACGCGGTCGAGCGCCTTGGTGGCGGCGACGAGATCGGCCCGGCTCTTCGCGAAGATTATCTCATTGATTATCGAATCAACTGCCGGATTTTTTATGCCGATATAGTTGGGCGATCCGACTTGGTCCGCGGCCTGCGAGCCCCAGTAGGCGCGCTGTTCGTTGCCGGGCGAGAGCGATTCCGGCCATGTGGAGGTGATCGCGTCGTAATCCCAGCTCCGCAGCCGGTTTTCGTACTGCGACACGTCGACGGTGCGAACGGAAACGCCGATACCGAGACGATCGAGAGAGGGTTTATAAAACAAAAAAACTCGCTCGAAGCTCGGGTCTTCGGCAAGAAATTCAATAGTCAGTGGTTCGTTAGTCTTGCTATTGAGCATTCGCTCATTGCGAATTTCATAACCGGCTTCTTTGAAGAGCCGGATCGCCTCGCGCAAATTGTTGCGAACGGCCTGCGGATTGCCGCCGACAGGATTGGAATAGGGCGTGGTGAAAACTTCGGGTGGTGTTTGATCGCGAACCGCTTGCAGGATTTCGAGCTCGCGTCCTTCCGGCAGGCCGCTTGAGGCAAGCTCGGTGCCTTCGAAGTAACTGGTGATGCGTTTGTATTGCCCGAAGAAGATCTGCTTGTTCATTTCCTCGAAATCGAAAGCAAAATTCAGGGCGAGGCGCACCCGCGGGTCTTGGAATTTTGCGCGGCGAGTATTGAACACGAACGCTTGCATTATGCCGCGGCTCAAGACGGGAAACTCTTCCTTGATTACGCGCTTTTCAGCGACCGCAGGAAAATCATAGGCGGTCGCCCAGTTCTTCGCACTATTCTCGCTTCGCCAATCGACCTTGTTTCCCCTGAAAGCTTCGAGAGCGACCAAAGTGTCGCGGTAATATTCGAAACCGAGCTGGTCAAAGTTGTTGCGCCCGACATTTACGTTGAGGTCTTTGCCCCAGTAGTCGTTTACTCGCTCATAGACGACGCTTCGGCCAGCTGAGAACTCCTTGATCCGGTAGGGACCTGAACCGAGCGGCGCGTCCAGTGTAGTTTCGCCGATGTTGCGTTTCTTGCCTTCTTTGTCGGCGCCTTCCCACCAATGTTTGGGGAGGATCATGAGCTGGCCGACGATTTGCGGAAGCTCGCGATTTCCCGGACCGTCGAAGGTAAATGTGATTTCGCGGTCGCCCGTCTTTTCCAGCCTTACGACGTGGCGGTTGTACGCTGCGAATTGAGGGCTGTATTGCCTGAAGGCGCCAAAGGAAAAAATTGCGTCCTCCGGCGTGATCGGCTGGCCGTCGTGCCACTTCGCTTCGGCACGCAGCCGATAGGTGGCAGACGAAAAATCATCGGGGTGACTGACGGCTTCGGCAATCAAGCCGTATTCGGTCGAAACCTCGTCAAGCGAGGAAATCAGGAGAGTTTCGTAAATGAGGCCCAAGCCCGCGGCGATCTGCCCCTTAACGTCCGCTACTGCGAGGTTGAAGCTGTCAAAGCCACCGATGGCGACCTCTCTTATCGACCCGGCTTTCGGCGCGGCAGAATTGACGTAATCGAAATGCTTAAAATCGGCGGGATATTTCAGATCGCCGAACAGCGACAGACCATGGCGCCAAATTTTCTCTTGCGCGCGTGCCGGCATTGTCCATCGCGGCAAAGATTGTCCCGCCGCTAACGCGGCAATCGTAGATTTAAGCAAAGTCCGGCGGTTCACTTGCAAGGCTCCAATCAGATAGCGTTCGTCAGCCCGCGAATGACGCTGATTATGGGCTTTTTCATAGCGGCGCCAGCGGGCCGCCGCACGCCGCGACGAATTGGACTTCACAACCGCGTGCGCTTAAGCCGCTTTGGCGCCGGATGATTAACGTTATTGCTTTGCCGGCGGATTGGCCGGCGCCGCCGCTTCAGGTTTCGCGCCGGTATTGCCGCCTTGCGCCTTAGGTAGAGGAACCGGACTTTTCGACAACGTGTCCAGGTAGGCGATGACGTCGGCGCGCTGTTTCTCGCTCTTGATTCCGGCGAAGGTCATGGCGGTGCCGGGAACGTCAGCGCGAGGATCGTCGAGCCATTTATTGAGGGCGTCAAAGGTCCACGTGCCGCCCTTCGCCTTTAAGGCGTCAGTGTAATGAAAATTCGCCACGGTGGCGACCTGGCGACCGACAACGCCGTAGAGATCGGGTCCGATTTTGGGCCCCTGGCCCTCTTGCAGGTTGTGGCAAACTTGGCATTGCTTGGCGACTTGCGCTCCGTGCTCGACGGATGCGCCGGCAAGCAGATTTTCGATCGGCTCTGCCGCGGCCGCTTTCTCACCACCTGCTTTCGCCGGCTCTTCCTCTTTCACGGCAATCTCGTAGCCCGGCTTAGCCACTACCGGCGGAGCGAGTAGCGCCCCCGAGGCGATGTGAATGATAAGGAGCGCGAGGCACGTGCCCAGGAGGGCGCCCAGAATCTTGTTGATTTCGAACGAATGCATCAGGCAACGGCTCCGTACCGTTGAATGGGGGCGGGAGGCGCAGAGATAGCCAGTTTGCCGCCCGATTTGCAACCCGTATAAGCAGGGGCGGGATTTGCCTTTCGATGGTCGACATTCTCATTATTATTCCGGCGCGTTTGGGCGCAACCAGGCTGCCGGGAAAGCCGCTGGCCGACATCGCCGGAACGCCGATGGTCGTGCGCGTTTTGCAACGCGCCGAAGCAGCGGATCTCGGGCCGGTTTTTGTGGCGACCGACGCGCCGGAGATCGGGGAAGCCGTGCAAAAGGCAGGCGGACGCGCGGTGATGACCAGCCCCGACCATGGGTCCGGTTCGGACCGCATCTTCGAGGCGCTCGGTAAGATCGATCCAGAACGCCGCGCCGGAATCGTCATTAACTTGCAAGCTGATCTGCCGAGCATTGCGTCTTCGGATATTGTGGCGTCATTGGCGCCGCTGTCGGACGCGACTGTCGATATTGCGACGCTTGCGGCAGAGATTTCGCATGCCGCCGAGCGCGACGATCCGAATGTTGTCAAGGTCGTTGGAACTTCGGTCGCGCGCGGCCGCATGCGCGCGCTCTACTTTACCCGCACGACCGCCCCGTATGGCGAGGGGCCGCTTTATCACCACATCGGAATCTACGCCTTCCGCCGTGCGGCCCTAGAGCGCTTCGTCAAGCTTCCACCGTCGCCGCTCGAGCAGCGAGAAAAGCTCGAACAATTGCGTGCGCTGGAGGCCGGCATGCGTATCGACGTGGCTATCGTGGATTCCGTTCCCTTGGGGGTCGATACGCCAGCGGATTTGGCGCGGGCTCGCGCCGTGCTATCGGAGCGCCTATGAGACGACCCAAGCGGATCGCATTTCAGGGTGAGCCGGGCGCCAACTCGCATATCGCCTGCAACCAGGCTTATCCGAGCCACGAGCCGCTGCCCTGTCCGACCTTCGAAGATGCATTCGCGGCGGTACGCGGGGGCAGGGCAAAGCTCGCGATGATCCCCATCGACAATTCCATCGCCGGGCGGGTCGCCGACATTCACCACTTGATGCCGCGGTCCGGGCTGCACATCGTCGGCGAATGGTTTCTGCCGGTACAGCATCAGCTCATGGCGCCGCGCGGCGCGACGCTCAAGACCATCCGCACCGTCGAGAGTCACGTCCACGCCCTCGGGCAATGTCGCCGCATCATCCGTAAACTCGGCATCAAGGCGGTGGTCGCCGCCGACACTGCGGGTGCGGCACGCGAAGTAGCGGAAGCGGGCGACATTACCCGTGCAGCGCTGGCCACGGGTTTGGCCGCAAAAATCTACGGGCTGCAAATCCTCAAGAAAGACGTGGCCGACGCCAAGCACAACACCACACGCTTTGTCGTGCTCGCCCGCAAGCCGAAATGGGCGAACCGTAAGGAGCTGCACGTCGTCACGACGTTTGTGTTCGAAGTCCGTAACATTCCGGCTGCGCTTTACAAGGCGCTCGGCGGCTTTGCCACTAACGGTATCAACATGACCAAGCTCGAAAGCTACATGGTCAACGGCAGCTTCGCCGCGACGCAGTTTTACGCCGATGTACAGGGACATCCGAAGGACCGCGCGCTGGAACTCGCGCTCGAAGAGCTCGAATTCGTGTCCCGGCCGAAATCGCTGAAGATTCTGGGCGTCTATCCGGGCCACCGTTTCCGTGAGACTTTCAAGTAGGCTATGATTCTTTCGAGGCCGGCGGCTTCGGCGATTACCTTGCGGGATGTAGTCGATCGGCCCGTCCCTGGAGCGCGGGGACTTTGAGGATTAGAAGTGATGAGCAACGAAGATGCAAAAATCTGGCGGACGCTGCATCTGAAATTCACGATTCCTGGTGGCGAATCCGAGCACCTGTTGACCATGATGAAGGCGGCGGCGCCGTTTTATCAGATGTTCGGCAAAGCGCATTTCCGTTTGCTCCGCAATGCCGACGATGCAACAAAATTCATCCAGGTGATCGAGTACGAGACGGCGGAATCTTTCGAAATGAACCGGCAGTCCATCGCCAGCGACGCGCGCTTTCAAGTCTATTTGCAAGGCTGGCGGGCCATGCTGCCGGGAGCGCTGGAGATCGACGTCTACGAAGAAGTTTAGATGTCGGCCGCGTCGTTGGACCGAGGTTCACGTCAGAAAGCTCACCGATTCTGAAGTGCGTAGAAAACACAGAGCGCGAGGCTCGACCAAACTGCCGCGCTGAAATAAAGCGACATCCACATAATCTCGTCCTTCCACGCGGCAAAATCGCGCGTCACCACCCAGCGCGTGCTCGCGTCGCGTAGTCCCTCAAGCGGCCGCAGACGCCGGCTTCCGTTGGCCGCGTTGTCTCGCCATCGGCCGACATACATCGGTACGTCGACGGTCAGGAGGAAGATGAGATAGCCGGCGATCCCAATGCACGCGATCGCAAGAGCGATCCGAACCGAGCCGTCAACATCCGGCACCAGGCGGGCGAGCCCGATTCCGATTGCGGCGAAAGTGACAGCCCAGATCGAATTCTCGATTGCCGTGCCGAGATAGTTGGTGGTCAGGACGGCATACCACGAGAAACCTTCGGCAATGAGAATAAGAGGCAAGATCGCGAAAGCCACGTTCAAGGTCGTATCCGATCCCGTCATTGTGCCGAGTCGCAGGAGGACAATGGTCCACTGCGCCGCGAAGCACAGCTCGGCCAAAGTGGCGACGGACCGTCCCACGACGACGCTCGACAACCACGTGTCGAACAAGCAAACCCGCTGAACGTCGGCGCGCGGAAGCAGCGACCTGAACGCGCAGCCAAAAACATACGCCGCACTCAGGAGCAGCATAAGCTCAGTGCTCGAACCGCTGGTAAAGCGCGATGCGAGGCCGGTATGGAATTCACGATATAGCAGGAGCCAGATAGCGATGTTGGCGCCGCTGACCACCGTCAAGAGGGTCCACCACCGGGCTACAGGATTTGACCAGGTCAGGGCTTCTGACCGCACTCGCAACTCAACGCTCATGGAACGTTCCGCGCGTACTTCAAATCGACACGTGATTGTAGCAATTGTGTCACGAACTGGGGTCGCGGGCCAGTGGACACTGGTTGGGCCGATTGCCGCGCTTTTCAGCGACGTCGATCACCCGCCGGCGAGGATCGATCAAATCTTCTGATTGTACTCGCCGACCTCTTTGTGCGTGCGCAAGACACCGTCGATCGCGGCAAACATCTCGCGCATGCGCGTTTCGGAAGCCGGGCTCTCCACCACGACCACGAGCTCCGGCTTGTTCGATGAAGCGCGGACCAGGCCCCACGTGCCGTCCTCGACTGTTACCCGCACCCCGTTGACGGTGTTGAGATCGCGGATCGGCTGGCCGGCGACCTTGCCGCCCTTTTTCTTTTCCGCTTCAAAATGCGCGATGACGGCATCGACGACGCCGTATTTCTGCTCGTCGGGGCAGTGCGGCGACATGGTCGGCGAGCCCCAGGTCTTGGGCAGCGCATTTTTCAGGTCCGCCATGGTCTTTCCGGGGTTGCGATCGAGCATGTCGCAGACCGCGAACGCGAAGAGTAATCCGTCGTCGTAGCCGCGGCCGAACGGCTTGTTGAAGAAAAAGTGGCCGGATTTCTCGAATCCCGCGATGGCGCCGATCTCGTTGACCCGGCGCTTCATGTAGGAGTGACCGGTCTTCCAGTAGTCCGTCCTGGCGCCGTTTTTGATCAGCATCGGATCGGTCGCAAACAGCCCGGTTGATTTGACATCGGCGACAAAGACCGCGCCTTGATGCTGCGCCGAGATGTCGCGCGCGAGCATGACGCCGACTTTATCGGCGAAAATCTCTTCGCCCTCGTTGTCGACCACGCCGCAGCGGTCGCCGTCGCCATCGAAGCCCAACGCCACGTCCGCCTTGTTGGCGAGCACCGCGTCGCGCATGGCGTGCAGCATTTTCATATCTTCGGTGTTTGGATTGTAATTCGGAAAAGTGTGATCGAGCTCGCAGTCGAGCGGGATGACTTCGCAGCCAATCTTTTCCAGCACCTGCGGCGCGAAGGCGCCGGCCGTGCCGTTGCCGCAAGCGCAGACCACCTTGAGGCGCCGCTTGAGTTTCGGCCGGCTGGTGAGGTCCGCAATATAGCGCGCCGGAAAATTCTCGACGAAGGCGTAACTGCCGCCCTCGCGAGGCTTGAAGCGGCCTTCGAGCACGATCTCCTTCAAGCGCGCCATCTCGTCCGGACCGAAAGTCAGAGGCCGGTCGACACCCATTTTTACCCCGGTCCAGCCATTGTCGTTATGCGAGGCGGTGACCATGGCAACGCACGGCAAGTCGAGAGCGAACTGCGCGAAATAGGCCATCGGCGTCAGCGCAAGCCCGATGTCATGGACTTGGCAGCCCGCAGCGATCAGGCCATTGGTCAGCGCCATCTTGATCGAAGCCGAATACGAACGGAAATCGTGGCCAGTGACGATTTTCGGCTCGCGCTTAAGTTCGTGGATCAGCGTGCCCAGCCCAAGCCCGAGCGCCTGGACTCCCATCAGGTTGATCTCGCTTCCGAACAGCCAACGCGCGTCGTATTCGCGAAAGCCGGTGGCTTTGACCATCGGCTCGGATTCATAGGCATAGGTGTTCGGCTTGAGTTGCGGCTTCGGCTTGGGAAACATCGTGCCTCGATCGTGTGCGATTTGGGCCGGCATTACAGACGGTATTGCTGAGAATGCATTACAGGAGAGCGTAAAGAATATCGACTGGGCAAAAAGGTTCCTGGTTAGCAACGGTTTGCGGTTGGGGGATCACGGCCTGGGCGCACGTTTTGTTCGTCGCGTCGGCGCGGCGTTGAGCGGATCTTCCGGCCAGGGATGCTTCGGGTAGCGGCCGCGCATTTCCGAGCGAACGGCGGCATAGCTGCCGCGCCAGAATCCGGGCAGATCGCGGGTCAGCTGGACCGGGCGCTGCGCCGGCGAAAGAAGCTCGATTAAGAGCGGGACCTTGCCGCCGGCGATCGTTGGATGCTGCGCGAGGCCGAACAGCTCCTGGACGCGGATGGAAATTTTTGGGCCGCCGTCCGCCACATAGTCGATAAGCGCGCGCGTCCCGGTCGGTGCAATGAAGTGGACCGGCGCCTCGGCATCGAGCCGGCGCCGCACCGGAAAGGGGAGGCGGGCGGTCAGCACCGCGGCAAATTCGTCGGCGGAAAGCTCCGCCAGCGCGGTCTTTCCCGCAAAGGTTTGCGCCAGCCAATCGATGTCCGCCGCGAGCGCGGCATCAGATACATCCGGCCATTCGCTGTCCTCGGCCGCGCGCAAGAACATCACCCGGTCGCGCCATTGGCGTAACGCGCTGGTCCACGGCAAGCGTTCAACACCAAGCCGGGCAATACCATCGGCTAACAGCCGCGCGGAGGTTTCGTCCGCGGGCGCCGGCGCCGATTGCTCGGAAAGCGTAATTGCGCCCAGTTGGCGCAGCCGGCGAAGCCGCACGCTCGCGCTCGCCGGATCGAATGAAAGTTCGCTGCGCGCCGCGATACGATCGGCAAAACTGGTCTCGATTTCGGCCAAGGTGATAGGTGCGGCGAGCAAGATGCGGCTTGCCGCTGCACTACCGGCAAGCTCTCCAACTGCAAGAAAAGCGGTCCGGGCGAGCGCGGACGCTTTGTCGACCTGCGCGCCGCGTCCGTTGGCCAGAAGGAACGCATCTCCCGAGTCGCTCGTCCCACGGTTCTTGGCAATGCGCTCCGGGAAGGCAAGCGCCAGGAGTGCGCCGGCGGTGGGATCACTTTTTTCGCCCCCGGAAGGCGATGGCTTTTCGGATTGGGCGGTCTCCGCCCATCCTGCCGCCATGGCGCGGGCCTCGCGCGCGCGGGTCGAACGTTCGCGATGGAAGACCTCAAGGCGGTCGTTGAGATCAACATCGTTTCCGCCAAGGCCGCGCTCGCCAATGAGGATCGCGATTTGTGCGGCGGGCATCGCAGCGCCGATGTCGGCAGCGTCGATCACCATCCGCGCCAGACGCGGCGGCAGCGGCAGGCGTCGCAGCCGTTTGCCTTCCTCCGTGATACGGCCGTCTTCGTCGATGGCGCCAAGTTCGCGTAGCAAGCCCTGTGCTTCCGAGAACGCCGCGCGCGGCGGAGGGTCGAGGAAGGCGAGATCCTCGAGCCGGCTCCCCCATGCGGCAAGATCGAGCGCAAAGCCCGATAAATCTGCGGCGAGAATTTCGGGCCGGGAGAACGCCGCCAAGGCCGCGGTCTGCGGCTCGTCCCACAGCCGGTAGCAAATGCCCGGTTCGGTCCGGCCGGCACGGCCGCGGCGTTGATCGGCGGCCGCACGGGAGGCTCGCACAGTGTCCAGCCGAGTGACGCCGACATCGGGCTCGTAATGCGGCACTCGGGACAATCCACTATCGACCACCATGCGCACCCCTTCGATCGTGATCGAGGTTTCCGCGATGGCGGTGGCCAGCACAATCTTCCGTCGGCCGGGTGCTGCCGGCGCAATAGCCCGGTCTTGTTCGTCACCCGCAAGCGCGCCGAAGAGCTCGGCAATACACGTCTCGGCTTCGAGCCGGCCTTCGAGCATCGCCGCGGTTCGGCGAATTTCGGCGGCGCCGGGAAGAAAGGCGAGCAGCGAACCTTTGTCCGCGCGCATGGCGCGGGTAATGGCGTCGGCCATCTGCGGCTCAATGGGGCGCGTATCGCGGCCGAGATAGCGTGTCTCGACCGGGAATGAACGGCCCTCGGCGACGATGACCGGCGCGCCGCCGAGCAGTTTGGCGACGCGCGCGCCGTCGATCGTGGCCGACATGACAAGCAGGCGCAAATCCTCGCGCAAGCCCTGCTGGACGTCGCGCGCCAGCGCCAGACCGAGATCGGCGTCGAGCGAGCGCTCGTGGAATTCGTCAAACAGAACGGCGGCGACACCTTCGAGCATAGGATCATCGATGATGAGCCGGGCAAAAATGCCTTCAGTGACCACTTCGATCCGGCTCTTGCGCGAAACCTTGGAGCCGAAACGGACTCGCAAGCCTACTGTCTCGCCGACGCGTTCGCCGAGCGTCTTGGCCATGCGCTCGGCGGCGGCGCGGGCAGCAAGCCGGCGCGGTTCCAGGACGAGAACGCGGCGGCCGTACGCCCAAGGCTCGCGTGCAAGAACGAGGGGGACGCGCGTCGTCTTGCCGGCGCCAGGCGGCGCGACCAGGACAGCCGCGTTATGTGCGGCCAAGGCCCCAGTCAGTTCCGGCAGCGCCGCGTCGACAGGCAGTGGTGAATAATTTGCGGGGTTATCCACAGTGATAATTCCGGCCCAACTCTTATATTACCGGTGATCATGCCTGCCGCACAGAAATCGCGCGCTGCGACCGTTGACGCAGCCAACTCGGCCCCTGCCGCAAGACCGGTACAGAAAGGCGATCACGTCTTTCTTGTCGACGGCTCCGGCTACATTTTCCGCGCCTATCACGCGCTGCCGCCGATCAGCCGCAAATCCGACGGGCTCCAGCTCAACGCGGTATTCGGCTTCTGTAACATGCTGTGGAAGCTTCTCCGCGACATGCAGCCCGAGGAGCGGCCGACACATCTTGCAGTGATCTTTGACAAATCCGAAAAGACCTTCCGCACAGAGATGTATGCGGATTACAAGGCGCACCGGCCTGATCCGCCCGACGATCTGAAGCCGCAGTTCAAATATATCCGCGAGGCCGTCCAGGCCTTCGATTTGCCGTGCCTGGAACAAGACGGTTTTGAGGCCGACGACCTGATCGCCACTTATGTCCGTCAGGCCTGCGAGGCCGGCGCTACCGCGACCATCGTGTCCTCGGACAAGGATTTGATGCAGCTCGTCAGCGACTGCGTCATCATGTTCGACACCATGAAGGACAAGAAGATCGGCCGCGCCGAGGTGATGGAAAAGTTCGGTGTACCGCCGGAGAAAGTCATCGAAGTACAATCGCTGATCGGCGATTCAACCGACAACGTGCCAGGCGTGCCCGGCATCGGCGTCAAGACGGCGGCCCAGTTGATCGGCGAATACGGCGATCTGGAAACGCTGCTCGCGCGGACGTCAGAGATTAAACAAGAAAAGCGCCGCCAGTCTCTTATCGAGCATGCCGATAACGCGCGGCTGTCGAAAAAGCTGGTGACGCTTGATGATCAAGTGAAACTTGCGGTGCCGCTCGGCGATCTCGCCGTGCACGAACCCGATTACAAGCGGCTCGTCGCCTTTCTCAAGGCGATGGAGTTCAACGGGTTGATGCGCCGCGTCGCCGAGTTCGCCAGCGTGGATGCCGGCGCAATCGATGCGGAAGGACGGCTCGCCGGTCATCACGCTACACAAGCGAGCGCCGCCGTCTCGGCGTCTCCAGCCGCGGGAGAAGGCGGCACGGCCCGCGCGGTCGCGCCGGGTGATGGCTTCAAAGGCCAAGCGATGCTGCCGCTGCCGGTGGCGCCGGCCGACTTGGTCCGCCGCGGCAACAGTGAAGCGCCTGCCAATTTCGTTTCCAACCCGGCGGCGCTCGCGGCTGCCCGGCGCGAAGCGGCACGCAGCGAAAAATTCGATCGCGGCAGATATGAAACGGTGCGCAGTCTTGAGCGCCTCAAAGTTTGGGTCGAACGGGCGCGCGATGTCGGCATGGTCGCCGTCGACGTGGTAGTGGCAAATCCCGACCCGATGCGCGCGGAGCTCTGCGGGATTTCGCTTGCTGTCGCGCCGAACGAAGCCTGCTACGTTCCGCTCTCGCATCGCCAGGGAGGCGAGGGCGGCGAAGCAGGCTTGTTCCAAGGCGATATCGCGCCCGACCAGATTCCCGAACGGGCCGCGCTCGAAACGCTTGCGCCGCTGCTTGCGGATTTCGGCGTGCTCAAGATCGGCCACGATCTGAAATTCGCCTGGCAGATATTTGCGCTGCGCGGCATCGAGATTGCCGCTTACGACGACACCATGCTGATGTCGTATGCGCTCGATGCCGGCCGGAATAATCACGGCCTGGTTTCGCTGGCAGAGCACACCTTCAACCACGCCGCGCTCGATCTCAACGACCTGATCAAAGCCGGCAAAAGCCGCATCGCCTTCGATGCCGTCGGCATCGATCGCGCGACCGAATACGCCGCCGAGAGAGCCGACATTCTGCTGCGCCTCTGGCAGGTGCTGCGGGCGCGGCTCGCCGCCGAGCATGTGCTGACGGTGTATCAGACTTTGGAGCGGCCGCTGGTAGCGGTGCTGGCGCGAATGGAGCGCCGCGGCATTTCCATCGACCGCAATTTGCTGTCGCGGCTTTCCGGCGAGTTCGCCCAGGAAGCGGCCGGGCTTGAAGCGGAAATCAACAAGATCGCTGGAGACACCGTCAATCCAGGCAGTCCCAAGCAATTGGGCGACGTTCTTTTCGGCAAGCTCGGGCTTCCCGGTGGCACCAAGACAAAAACCGGACAATGGGCGACGGGGGCGCGCGCTCTGGAAGAGCTTGCCGAACAAGGCCATCCGCTGCCGCAAAAAATCCTCGACTGGCGGCAAGTATCCAAATTGAAGTCGACTTACACCGACGCGCTGCCCGGCTTCGTCAATCCGACGACGCATCGTGTTCACACCAACTATGCGCTCGCTGCGACGCCGACCGGCCGGCTGTCATCGTCCGATCCGAACCTTCAGAACATTCCGGTCCGCACCGAAGATGGCCGCAAGATCCGCCGCGCCTTCATTGCCGCACCCGGCTACAAGCTCGTTTCGGCCGACTATTCGCAGATCGAATTGCGGCTGTTGGCCGAGATCGGCCGCGTCGAGCCGCTGCAAAAGGCGTTTCGCGAAGGGCTCGATATTCACGCCATGACGGCTTCGGAAATGTTCGGCGTGCCGGTGAAAGGCATGCCCGCCGAAATCCGCCGGCGCGCCAAAGCGATCAATTTCGGCATTGTCTATGGCATCTCCGCCTTCGGGCTCGCCAACCAGCTCGGCATCGCCCGCGAGGAGGCTGGTGCCTACATCAAAAAATATTTCGAGCGCTTTCCCGGCATCCGCGACTATATCGAAACCACCAAAGCGTTCGCCAAGCAGCACGGCCATGTGCTGACGCTGTTCGGGCGCAAATGCCACTACCCGGAAATCCGCGCGTCCAACGCTTCGGTGCGCGCGTTCAACGAACGCGCGGCCATCAATGCGCGATTGCAAGGTTCAGCCGCC
>DAIUEQ010000017.1:0-29785 GCA_036845025.1 Xanthobacteraceae bacterium
GAATAACCGGCGAAAAATCGGTCGTGCCGGGCGGAAAGCTTTTGTTGTAGACGACGGTCATGCCGCGCTTCTTGGCATTGATTTCAGCGCTATCGGCTCCGTTGTGGCCGAATTCAGAATCCTCCCAAATAATGCCGACCGTCTGCGGCTTTGGGTTTTGCGCCGCCGCTACTTCGAAAAAACCTTCGGCGGAAGAAACCTTGGGATCCGGGCCATACGGCACCATCGAGAAGTAATTCGGATAATGAAAGTGACTGTTCACCTCGAGCGCGAAGAGACCGATCATGACCTTGCCCTTTGGCATGATCACCGGAAATGCCGGCGCCACGAGATTGGTGCCGTAAGGGCCGATGATGAGATCGACTTTGTCGACGTCGAGGAGCTTGGCGTAGATACCCGGTACATTCGACGGGCTGGACTGATCGTCGTAGACGACCAGTTCGACCTTGCGGCCGAGGAGGCCACCCTTGGCGTTGATCTCCTCTTCCCAGATCCTGGCGCCAAGAAGCGCCTGCTTGCCGTTGGGAGCGAGCGGGCCGGTTTGCGAGAAGCCGAAACCGATCTTGATCGGCTCGTCGGCGCAGGCGGGTCCGGCGGCCAAAAGTCCGGCAAGCAGAACGGCGCTCAATCCGCCAAGGCCATAGGCCGAAAATCTCCGCAGTCCCTCTCCCATTCGTCTACTCCCTAAAGTGTTGTTGGCGGCCGCCGACGACGGCTGCCGCAGCCTAGCTGGCAAGCGTATTCGTGTTCATCGAATTGGACCATACGTGGCAGAATTGGCTTTTGTGCACTGCACGCGTTAGCTTGAGGGATTGCCGGGGTAACGCTAACAAATCTTGCCGGAGCCATCATGTCGCTCGCCGAATCCGCTTCCCCGGCTCGCCACGCAAATGAGTTGATTTCCACACTGGGCCAAGCCGTTAGCGCGATGGAGTCGCTGTTCGTGGACGCCCGGCGCGCGGTTGCGGGGCGCATAGCGGATGGCGGCTCGGCCGGCCGTGCACTCGATCGCGAGCAGCGCGCGGCGCACGGGCTTGCCTGGCTGGCGACCTACGTTGAAGCGCTCCGGCAGATGCACGCACTCGCCGAGCGGCTGACAAATGCCGGCCAATTCGGCGAAACCGAAGAGTTGCTGGTTCGCATCGGCTGCGGCGAATATCTCGCGCAGATCGCCGGCGGCATTCCGATGAGCCAAGGCGAGATTGTGCGGCTCTCCGATCTCGGCCTTTCCGCGGCGGCGGTCGCCGCGCGCATCGATTCGACAATCGAGCAGTTGATCGCGGAGGGTAATACGGCGCGCCATCGCGCTCGGCTTGTCGAGCTGATGCGCGGTGGACGACGGGCGACCGTCGGCGCCTGCGGTCTCGACGACACGCTCGAATCGGTTCGCGATGAGATGCGCAAATTCGCCGACGACCGCGTCGTGCCGTACGCCCACGACTGGCATCGCCGCAACAGCTACATCCCGTTGGACGTGATTGGGCAAATGTCCGAACTGGGCGTGTTCTCGCTGACCATCCCCGAGGAATACGGCGGCATGGGGCTCGGCAAGGAATCGATGTGCGTCGTGTCCGAGGAACTTTCGCGCGGGTATATCGGCGTCGGCTCGCTTGGGACGCGCTCCGAAATCGCCGCCGAGCTCATTCTCGGCAGCGGTACCGAAGAGCAGAAGCGCAAATGGCTGCCGAAAATCGCTTCCGGCGAAGTGCTGCCGACGGCGGTCTTTACCGAACCCAATACCGGCTCTGACCTCGCGTCGCTGAAGACCCGCGCCGTGCGCGAGGGCGACACTTATAAAGTTTTCGGCAACAAAACCTGGATCACCCATCCGGTCCGCGCCGACCTGATGACGCTTTTGGTGCGCACCAACCCGGCGGAGAAAGGCTATCGCGGCCTTTCCATGCTGCTTGCAGAAAAGCCGCGCGGCAGCGACGCCGACCCGTTCCCCGCCGCCGGCATGTCCGGCACCGAGATTGAAGTGCTCGGCTATCGTGGCATGAAGGAATATGAGATCGCGTTCGATGGCTTCGAGGTGAAAGCCGAAAATCTTCTCGGCGGTACCGAAGGGCAGGGCTTCAAGCAGTTGATGGCGACCTTCGAATCGGCGCGCATTCAGACCGCGGCGCGTTCGATTGGCGTGGCGCAATCCGCGCTTGAACACGCACTAGGCTATGCACAGAGCCGGGTCCAATTCGCAGCGCCGATTGCCGATTTTCCGCGCGTTGCCGACAAGCTCGCCATGATGGCGGCGGAAATCATGATCGCCCGCCAGCTCACTTACTACGCCGCGCGGCAGAAGGATTCCGGACGGCGCTGCGATCTCGAAGCCGGCATGGCCAAGCTTCTCGCGGCGCGTGTAGCCTGGGCGGCCGCCGACAACGCCGTGCAGATTCATGGCGGCAACGGTTTCGCGCTTGAATTCCCGATTTCGCGGATTCTCTGCGACGCCCGCATCCTCAGCATTTTCGAGGGCGCCGCCGAAATCCAAGCCCATGTGATTGCGCGCCGCCTATTGGACGGCAGCAACTGATCCAACGTCGTGGTGCGGCGGGGCTGAGCGCCTGCCGCGGCGGCTCGACCGCCATCGCCTAATGTGCGACAGTCGGCGGATGTTCGCGCTTTTCATTCTCATAATTGTCGTCTTGGTCTATCTGCTCGGCTCGATCCGCGTGCTGCGGCAATATGAGCGCGGGGTGGTATTTTTTCTCGGCAAGTTCGAGGGCGTTCGCGGGGCGGGCATCACTCTCGTCTTCACCCCGTTCCAGCAGATGGTGCGCGTCTCCTTGCGCACCGTAACCATGCTCATTCCGTCGCAGAAAATAATCACCAAGGACAACGTCTCGATCGATATCGCAGCGGTCGCCTACTATCACATCTCCGATCCGGAAAAGGCGGTGATCGCCATCGAGAATGTCTACAACGCGATCAACCAAATCAGCCAGACAACCGTGCGCAATGTGGTTGGACGCTTCAGCCTCGATCAGCTCCTGTCGGATACCGCGAGCATCAACGAGCAGATCAAGAACGTGATCGATGGGCACACCGAGCCGTGGGGCACGCAGGTCACGGCAGTGGAGATCAAGGACATTACGCTTCCGGACAACATGCAGCGCGCCATGGCAAAAGAAGCCGAGGCCGAGCGCGAGCGCCGGGCGAAGATCGTGGCCGCGGAAGGCGAATATCAAGCCTCGGTGAAGCTTGGTGAAGCCGCCGACATCATCACGCAGCATCCCGTGGCGCTGCAGTTGCGCACGCTGCAGACCATGGCGGAAATTGCGACCGAGAAGAACTCGACGATTATCTTCCCGGCGCAATTTATGACCACGGTGCAGGAAGCCATCTCGATCCTGAGTAAGGACTCCGCCACCAAGTAGCGTCGCGGCGCGCGGGTTTGTACCCCGCGGCCCCGCAACGCTAGGCGGCCGCAGCGATGCCGCCCGACTCGTAGGGCCTTCTGCGCCTTCGTCCACCAATGCAGCGCATCGACCATTGTCGCGATTGAACCGGAGCGGCAGGCGTTCTAAGTACCACTCATGTCCGAAGTTCTTTCCCACTGGGTGGTTCCGATCGCTATCGGGGCCGTTGCGGTTGTCTTGCTGCTCGGCCTCGTCAATATGATGCGCGGCGGGTCCGGCAACACCTCGCAGCGGCTGATGCGGTTGCGCGTGCTTCTGCAATTCGTGGCCATCGTCATCATCATGTTTACGATCTGGGTGATGGCCAAATGAGCGGTGGCTGATATGGTCGTGCTCAACAAGATTTACACCCGCACCGGCGACGACGGCACGACCGGGCTTGGAACCGGTGAGCGGCGCAAGAAATACGATCTGCGCGTTGCCGCTTACGGCACGCTCGACGAAACCAATGCCGCACTCGGCATTGCCCGCTTGCATACGGTCAGCGATCACGCGGTCCACGCCGCGCTGGCTCACATCCAGAACGATTTGTTTGACGTCGGCGCCGATCTCGCGACCCCCGGTCAAGGCAAGGGACCAGACGGCGCGCGGCTCACCGTAACTGCGGCGCAAGTCACTTGGCTTGAGGATCAAATCGACCGGCTCAATGATGAGCTTAAGCCGTTGCGATCGTTCGTCTTGCCCGGCGGGTTTCCGGCGGCGGCTTATCTGCATCTCGCGCGCACCATTTGCCGGCGCGCCGAGCGATTGATTGCCGAACTCATGGACCAGCCCGACGAAAGCGTCACACCCGAGGCGCTGCAATACGTCAACCGCTTGTCGGATTATCTCTTCGTCGCGGCGCGTTACGTCAACGACAAAGGCGCGGCCGACATACTCTGGCGGCCGGGTCAAAACCGCTAGCAACGGCGAAGGCGGGCAGGGGAGGGATGCATGGGCCGGCTCGACGGCAAGGTCGCAATCGTCACCGGAGCGGCTAGCGGCATCGGCCGCGCCAGTGCCATTTTGTTTGCTCGCGAAGGCGCGCGCCTTCTCGCCGTCGACAAGAACGCGGAAGGTTTGGATGAGACCGTGCGCTCGATCACGCAGAACGGCGGAGCCGCGCAGTCTTGCGCGGCCGACGCCAGCGCCGAGGATGACGTCAAAGCTTACGTCGACCGCGCGCTCAAAACTTTCGGTGCCCTCGACGTTGTCTATGCCAATGCCGGGATCAGCGGCGGACTGATCCCGCCGCCGTTACTTGAGCAAACGGTAGAAAATTGGCTGCAAGTGCTGCGGGTCAATCTGATCGGACCGTTCCTCGCGATCAAACACGCCGCTCCGCATATGACGCGAAATGGCCGGGGGTCCATAATTCTTACCGCTTCGGTTGCCGGGCTGCGCGCCAATGCCGGCGGTTCGCCCTATAGCGCCAGCAAGGCGGGTGTGATCAATCTCGCGCAAACGGCGGCGAATTCGCTGCTCGGCAGCGGCGTGCGCGTCAACGCCATCTGTCCGGGGCTGATCGAAAGCGGCATGACGCGGGAACTATTCGAAGCGGCGCGGCAGCGCGGCACCGATCGCAAGATCGGGCAGCTCAATCCGCTGCAACGCGCCGGCGCGCCCGCGGAAATCGCGGCTATGGCGCTGTTTCTAGCGAGCGACGAGGCGTCCTACGTCAACGGCCAAGCCTTTCCGGTGGACGGCGGGCTGTCCAGCACGCTTCCCTTCACCCGTCCGATCCGTTGACCGCAGCCGCTGCCGCCGGTACGTTGCCGCGCCGCAACATGAGAAGAATTGCGCGCCGGAACTTATTAAAAGCAACCAACCGAAACACGCCATGAAGATCCTGGTGCCCGTCAAACGGGCGGTCGACAAGGACGTAAAAATCCGGGTCAAGGCAGACGGCTCGGGCGTCGAGCTCGGCAACGTCAAAATGTCGATGAATCCGTTCGACGAGATCGCCGTCGAAGAGGCGCTGCGGCTGAAGGAGGCCGGCAAGGCGACCGAGGTCATCGCCGTGTCGATCGGTCCGCAGCAGGCGACGGAGACGATCCGCACGGCGCTGGCGATGGGCGCCGACCGCGGCATCCTGGTGAAAACCGAAGTCCCGCCCGAGCCACTGGCGGTCGCCAAAATTCTCAAGGCGATTGCTGACGCGGAACAGCCCGGTCTCGTTATCATGGGCAAGCAGGCGATCGACGACGATTCCAATCAAACCGGTCAGATGCTCGCGGCGCTACTCGGCTGGCCGCAGGGTACGTTCGCTTCCAAAGTGACTATCGAGGGCGATGCGCTCACCGTGACGCGCGAGGTCGATGGCGGCTTGCAAACAGTGAAGCTCAAGGTGCCGGCGGTGATCACTACGGATCTGCGGTTGAACGAGCCGCGATACGCCTCATTGCCTAACATCATGAAGGCGAAGAAAAAGCCGATCGACGACAAGAGCGCCGCCGATTACGGCGTCGACACCAAGCCGCGTCTCGAGGTGGTCAAGACCGCCGAGCCGCCGGTACGCAAAGCGGGCGTCAAAGTCAAAACCGTCGCGGAGCTGGTTGATCAACTCAAGGGCGCGGGAGCGATTTGATGCGGCAGCTTTACGGCTAACTGGACACGCTGATGACGACGCTTCTCCTCGCCGAGCACGACAACAAGTCGCTTAAAGACGCGACCAACAAAGCGTTGACCGCGATCAAAGCAATTGGCGGTGACGTCCACGTGCTCGTCGCCGGTCACAATTGTCGTGGCGCGGCCGAAGCCGCGACCAAGCTCGACGGCGTCGCCAAGGTCTTGCTGGCCGACGCACCGGCCTATGAACACATGCTGGCGGAGCCGACCGCGGCCCTGATCGTGTCGCTCGCCGGCCCCTACGACACCATCGCGGCGCCAGCGACGACGAGTGGAAAGAACATCATGCCTCGCGTGGCGGCGTTGCTCGATGTGATGCAGATTTCGGAGATCAGCAAAGTCGTTGCGCCGGACACGTTCGAGCGGCCGATTTACGCGGGCAATGCCGTGCAGACGGTCCGCTCGCACGATCCAAAGCGCGTCATCACCATCCGCACCGCCGCGTTCCAGGCGGCGGGCGAGGGCGGCAATGCGCCGATCGAAGCCGTGGCCGCCGCCGCCGACCCCAGTATTTCCGGCTTTGTCGGCGAAGAACTGTCGCGCTCGGAGCGCCCGGAGCTAACATCGGCAAAGATCATCATTTCCGGCGGCCGGGCGATGCAAAACCGCGATAACTTCACCAAATACATCGAGCCGGTTGCCGACAAGCTGGGCGCCGCGGTAGGCGCATCGCGGGCTGCGGTCGATGCCGGTTATGCGCCGAATGACTGGCAGGTCGGCCAGACCGGCAAAGTGGTGGCGCCGGACCTCTATATTGCCGTCGGCATTTCCGGCGCCATTCAGCACCTCGCCGGCATGAAGGATTCCAAGGTGATCGTCGCCATCAACAAGGATGAGGAAGCACCGATTTTCCAGGTCGCCGATTATGGCCTGGTGGCTGATCTCTACCAGGCGTTGCCGGAATTGGCTCAGGAACTGGAAAAACGCGGCCGTTAAGTAAGCCGCAAGGCAAGCGCATGAAGCGTGCGGGATATGCTAAATGTCCGATGAATCCGGTGGAAGTGTAGTGTTGCCGCACGGGGTTGCGGACACACTTGTCACCACACTAGATCATCGCAGAAGGTGACAAAGATGGTCGAGGTGAAAGAACGGCCGAAAACACGTGGCGAGCACGCCGCGGCGGCGCATTCCATCCGCAAGGTCGGCGTGATCGGCGCGGGACAGATGGGCAACGGCATCGCCCACGTCTGCGCGCTGGCCGGCTTTCATGTCCTGCTCAACGACATCGCTACCAAGCGTATCGCCGAAGGACTCGAAACCATCAGCGGCAACCTGGCGCGGCAGGTCAGCCGCCAGCGCATCAGCGACGAAGAGCGCGAAGCGGCGCTCGGGCGCATTGCGCCCGCGGAAACGCTCAAGGCGCTTGCCGATTGCGACCTGGTGATTGAAGCCGCGACCGAGAAGGAAGAAGTTAAGCGCAAGATCTTCACCGCCGTCTGCGCCGAGCTCAAGCCCGGCGCCATTGTTTCTACCGGCACATCCTCGATCTCGATCACGCGGCTTGCCGCCGCGACCGACCGGCCGGAAAAGTTCATCGGCATTCATTTCATGAATCCGGTGCCGCTCATGGAGCTGGTCGAGATCATCCGCGGCATTGCCACCGACGACGCGACCTTCGAAAGCGCCAAGCAGTTCGTGGCCAAGCTCCACAAGCAGATTGCGGTGTCGGAGGATTTCCCCGCCTTCATCGTCAACCGCATCCTGTTGCCGATGATCAACGAAGCGATCTACACGCTCTATGAGGGCGTGGGTAATGTCGAGGCGATCGACACCGCGATGCGGCTCGGCGCGCACCATCCGATGGGGCCGTTGGAGCTTGCCGACTTTATCGGGCTCGATACCTGCCTCTCGGTGATGCAGGTCCTGCACGAAGGCTTGGCGGATTCGAAATACCGGCCGTGCCCGCTGTTGGTGAAATACGTCGAGGCCGGCTGGCTCGGCCGCAAGACGCAACGCGGCTTCTACGATTATCGCGGCGAGAAGCCGGTCCCGACGCGCTGACGTTTCCTGCCGTCCTTCGCGGAAAAAATATCCACCGAGGCTTAGGGCTCATGCTGCCGCCGATAGCGGCGGCCGAGCGCATCGTAGACATTGACCGGGGCGAAGTCGTCGGTGAAGACCTCCCCATTCGCAGCTTTCGGGGCCGGGATGCGTCGCGCCGCGATGAGCTGCGAAAGATCGAAGTGGAACTTGTAGCGCTGTTGCGCGGCGGCGGCCTGCTGACGTTGTTGATCCTCGCTCGCCGCATCCGAGCGTCCGAAAACGATCACATTCGTTTCGTCAACGGTCGGATCGCCCGAATCGAAGAAATCGAGATTATCGAACACCAGCTTCAACGTGCGCACATTGCTGTCGTAGAGCTTGACCGAAGGCAGGATGTTGATCGCCACCACGCCGTGCGGTGCGAGGTGATCCCGCACCAGCTGGTAAAACTCTTTCGTCATCATGTGAAAAGGAATGTAGCTGCCGCTGAAGGCATCGAGCACGATGATGTCGTACTTTTCACTGTGGCGATTCAAATAAATGCGGCCGTCACTTTCGATAAGGTGAAACCGCTCGGTTTCGCGCAGCCCGAAATATTTCTTGGCGTCCTCGATCACGCCGGGGTCGACCTCGACGCTGTCGACGGTCGCATCGGGCAGGGATCGGGCGAGATAGAGCGGAACGGCGCCGCCGCCGAGGCCGAGCACCAGCACGCGCTTGATGTCCTGTGGATAGACGGCTGCCAGACCGACAACACGGGCGTAAAGCATCGGCAGGTCGTCGCCGTCAACGAGATTCACCGCCGATTCGTAGAAATACCATCCCTTCCACTGAAAGCTCATCTTCAGCAAGGTCTTCACCTTGCTGACGAAAATGTCGTTATAGGCGGTTTCCGTGTGCGCGATCAGCCCGTCCTTGTGCTTGAGCAGATCGGCGCGGATTTGCGGATCAAACAATTCCTCGGCCGAGAGCGGTGACGCCGGCATCGACAGCAGGCTCGTCGCAACCAAAGCCACAAGCGCGCCGAGCCGCGTTCTGCCTCCGGCGCGGCTGCCGGCAAGCAGCAGCACGCTGGCGACCAATCCGGAAATCCCCAATGTGAAGGTAATCGCGCGCGAGCCGATGAGCGGGATCAGATAAAACGTCGTCCCCAGCGTGCCGAGGATGCTGCCGGCGGTGGAGACGCCATAGACGGTGCCGGAGACGAGTCCCGAATTCGCCCGCGAAGGCAGCAGAAGGCGGATGGCGAATGGCGAATAGGTGCCGAGCAGGGCGACCGGAAAAAACATGATCGCCAGCGCTGAGAGCAGGCTACCGAGCTTGATGTCGTCGATGCTCGCGACGAAGAATTGCAGCACGGGCTGGGCGAATGTAGGCAGCACCACCAAATAGACCGAACCGACGGCGACGATCCCGGCGAGAACAAGGACCGAGGGATGACGGTCGGCGATAGCGCCGCCGAGAAAGTAGCCGACGCACAAGGCGGCCAGAACCGTCGAGATCAGCGAGGCCCAGGTGAAGATGCCGCTGCCGAAAAACGGACCGAGGTAGCGTGATCCCAGCATCTCGAAGCTCATAACGATCGCGCCGGTTATGAAGGCGACGACGTAAACGATGGGCACGAACAACGCGGAGGGCGCCTCGCCGCCATCCTCCAATGCCGGCCGATGCTTGACGGGAGCTTCCATCTATTGGGCCTTTCTTTTTGAGTCTCACCCACCGAATGCGCATGAATTTTGCCCGCGACCAGACGGTGGCTCGAACTCCCGCGGCAGTCTCGCGAAATCGCGGGCTTATTCGTGACGGCACCGTGCTGATACGTCAAGGCAAGGCACCCGTCGGTCAGCATCGAGACAGGCCTATCAAGCTTTGTTGCTGATTTTCCCGGCTACGGCGCTATATCATCCCAGCCGGCAGGCGCGCGGCTTGCGGTTTGCCGTCGCGCAGCGGTCGAGCGCGGCTTACTGCGCTACCTCGTGCGGGAGGCGAAAATGTTCGCGGTTGAAGAGTTGCAATCGCTGATCGACTACGAGCGGTGGCAGGATTTGGTGCTGGCGGCCGGCAATGTCTTTTTCTGTTTCACACTCATCCCGATGCTGCGCCATCCGGTGAGGCCGCCGCTCCTCACCTGTATTCCGACCGGCTTGGCTCTACTCATCGGCGGATTTGTGTTCGCCACTTTGCACTTGTGGCTCACGGCGCTGACGCAAATCGTCACCGGACTGCAATGGCTCGCCTTGGTTTTTAAAAAGCCGCTGCCGAAAATCGGCTAAGCCCAAGGCGAGCCACTGGAAGCAACTTCGATTGGCCAGTTACTTCATCAGATCGACGAACAAACCGATCACGCAAATCCATCCGAGTACGAAGAGGATCGTCCGGATGAACGGAATCGCCGCGAGGAACACGATTGCGTGCGCGACGCGGATCCAGAAGAAGCTCATCGTCCAGAATGCGGTCATGCCGTCGTTCTTGCCGGCAAGCTGGACCGCAATGACCAGCGCCGCAAATGGCGCGAAGGTCTCGACGGCGTTGAGGTAAGCGCGGTGCGCGCGTTGACCCCAAAACGGCACTGGGCGTGGCGTCGGATCGACGTAATTTTGCCCGCTCAACGGTCCGTTGGTTATCACTTGCGCTACGATGTAAGGAATCCACAGCGAGGCGGTGAGTAGCGCCGTTAACGCCAGATATTTCAGTTCGATCGACATTTTCCCCCCTTTATCTGTAACCCGGATTGGGTTCAGTGAGATTTGCTAGCGAAAATTCCGTGTTGCCTTTTTCGGCAGACTACAACGGAACGCTCAATCGCAACAGGAATCCGATTTCTTCGGCTCCTGGTATGTAGCTTTTGGATCTATCACGCCGCCCTCGTAGCGGTCGTGATGGCGAACCCAGGCCATGCCGTAAGCGAGCCGCTCTTCGTCGCGTCCCTTGGGCGCCACATCGAGGAAGTTGTAGGCCCCGATGAATATATCGAGGCCACGGCCGTAGGTCGAATAGGTGTGAAAGACCTCGGCGGCAGCGTTCTTATAGAACACGCTGGCGCCGGGACGCTCCTCGCTCGGGAAGGTGGTGACTTCGTAATTGTAGGTCACTTTGCCGGTCGCCTTCTCATCCGGCGAGGCCGAGACTTGATAATCGAAGTTGAAGTCGTCGCCGAACGACGACAACCATTTGAACTTCCAGCCCATGCGCTTCTTGAATTTCTCGATCTCGGCGAGCGGCGCCCGCGACACCACGACGAAAGCGACATCGCGTTGCACAAGATGAATGGCCATGCCATCGAAATGATCGGCAAGAAGCGAGCAGCTCGGACAGCCGGCTTCCCAGCCGGGGCCGAGCATGAAGTGATAGACGATCAACTGGCTCTTGCCGCCGAATAGGTCGGCCAAGGATTCCTTGCCGTTTGGGCCGTCGAACAAATAACTCCTCTCGACTTTCTCCCAGGGGAGCTCGCGCCGCTTCTTGCTGAGCGCATCGCGAGCGCGGGTAAACGCCTTCTCGTCGGCGAGATGCGCCTTGCGCGCGGCGAGCCATTCGTCGTGCGGGACGATTTTATGCGGTTGCATAAGCTGCTCCCTGATTTCTTCCTCTCCCCGCAGGCGGGGAGAGGTTTCTATCAATTTGCCGGCGTCATCCAGCCGACGCTGGCGCCGCCTGGCTCTTGCAAGATCACAATGCGGCCAACGCCGGGGATCTCAAATGCCGGTCGCATGACCTTGGCGCCGGCCTTTGTCGCCATCTTCACTCGATCGTCCACGTTGTCGACGGCAATGTAGGGCATCCAGCTTTCCGGGGTGCCTTCGAAGTCCGCACCGTTGATGTCGAGAATGCCGGCTACAGGGACGCCTCCGGACATAGCGAGGGTGTAAGTGCTGCCGTCCGGGGTCTGCATCGCGTCGTAAGTCCATCCGATGGTCCCGGCATAAAATTTCTTTGCTTGCTCGACATCGTGGGTCATCAACTCGTTCCAGTGGAATTGGCCGTGCTCCGACATGTGACTTCTCCGTTTGTCGATTTCCGATTTCGCTATTGGTTTTAGGCGTCGATGAATTTCTCAAATTTTTCGAGCGCGGCGTCCCAGCCCTGGCGGTGACCGTCGCGTGCTTCGTCGCTTGAGAATTGCTCGTGCGTCAGGGTGAGTAGGGTGCCGTCGCCGTCGGGCATCAACAGGACGGTCACCACCGATTCCTGTTCCGGCGTCGACTTCCAGGCCCAGGTGAAAACGAGCTTCTCGTTCTTCACGACTTCGCGATAGACGCCACCGACGTCGTGATCCTTGCCCTCCGGCGACTGCATGTGCCAGCGGTAGCGGCCGCCGGGGCGCGCATCGGCTTGCGCCTCGACGACGCGGACCTGGCCCGGACCCATCCAGTGTTTCACTTTTTCCGGGTCGGTCCAGGCGGCGAAGACTTTGGCGGGGGACGCTTTGAAGCGCCGCTTGACGGTGAGACTTGGTTTGACGGGGGTTCGGACGTCCATGACTCTTCCTCCTCCAGGAACGTAGCGAGGCGACGCAGCGCCTCGGACCAGAAGCGCTCATAGCGATTGAGCCATGTCACTGCACTCTCCAACGGAGCCGCATTAAGGCGGCAGGCGACCGTGCGGCCGGCCTTGCTGCGCGCCACCAATCCGGCGTCGGAGAGCACGTCGAGGTGCTTCATGATCGCCGGCAGCGACATGCGAAATGGCTCGGCCAGCGCGCTCACCGAAAGCCCGGGCTGGTCGGCAAGACGCGCTACGAGTGCCCGCCGGGTCGGGTCGGCCAGCGCGGCAAAGGTGCGGTCAAGCGGCGCACCGCTATACTTAACCATGTAGTTAAGTATAGAAGCCGCGCTGCCGCTGTCAAGCTGCGGCCCACTTGTGAAGGGGAACGATTCACGCGCCGATTGACGTCAGACGCGCGACGGCCCCGTTGCCTTCACGCCAAAGTGAATTAAAAGCTTCGCATCAGGGTGCTGGACAAGGACGGGATCGCGAAAAGACGCAATGCCTTTTCGCCGACAGCGAATGCGAACTGCGAAAAAAGCCGCCGCGATTGTTTTGTTGTTAGGGTTGGCCGCTTCAAGCGGACGGGCCCAAAGCATCGAGGAAAAGGCGCAGATCTGTTCGACGTGCCACGGTGAGAACGGTGTGCCCGCGGAACAGCCTTTTCCGGTTCCGGTGATCTGGGGGCAAAATTTCGGTTATTTGTTCGCGCAGCTGCGCGATTTCAAATCCGGCGCGCGCAAGAGCGAGCAGATGGCGGCCATCGCGCAAATGCTGGAACCGACGGATTTAATGCCGCTTGCGCAATATTTTTCAAAAAAAGCCTGGCCGGATTTGGAGCGGCCCGGTCCTGCGGAAGACATCGTCGGGGCGATCAAGCGCGTCAACGCGGGGATCGTATGCACGAGCTGTCATTTACGGGACCTCAAGGGCGACAGCGTCACGCCGCGGCTCGCCGGCCAGACGCAAGCCTATCTGCATAAGATCATGATCGACTTCGCCACCGGCGCTCGCAGCAACAACGATGGAATGACTACCTTCATGAAGGGCCTCGCCGCGCAAGACATCGCCGCGATGGCGGCATGGCTTGCCAGGATGTGATCGCTTGCCAATCGCGGCGCTCGAGGAGATGGTTTAATCGACAGCGTGACCACGGAGAAAGAGATGGCTGCCGACACTGGGATGCCGAACAACACAGCCGACGCGCTCGGCCGCATTGTGCGCGATTTCGGCGCCGATACCGGCACGCTGCACCTCGTCGGCGACGACGGCCTGTTACATCTGAAAGAGGTCTGCGGACAGTTTCCGCCGCCGGTGCTTGACGTGATCCGCACCATTCCCGTCGGCAAGGGCATGGCCGGCCTCGCGGTGGAGCGCGGCCAGCCGGTCGACGCCTGTAATATTCAAACCGATGCCAGCGGGGACGTCCGTCCCGGCGCGAAGGCGACCGGTATGGAGGGCGCGATTGTCGTGCCGGTGTTCGACGGTCAGCGCGTCGTCGGGGCGCTTGGCATTGCCAATCGCGGCGAGCGCACCTTCAGCGAGCAGGAGAAAGGCGCGCTGATTGCTGCCGGGCGCGCGCTGGTGAGCCGCTAAAGCGCGCCTACTCGATCAGCATCTTCTCCTTGGCGCTGCGCTTTCCGTCGATGCGAGGCTCCTGACCGCCGCGCAGCACCGAGTTGCCTTCAAACAACGTGCGCTGATCAATGGCCGGCGGTGATAGCCAGTCGCTTTCCTTCATTTGGCCGCCGGCGGAGAACGCCGCGAGCGCGTTGTCATAAGTCACCTTGGTGACGTGGTTCTCCGCGATGCCGCGCTCGCGCATAAGCTGGGCGGTTTTCGGAACCGCCAGCGGATCGGACACGCCCCAGTCGGCGCTGGAGTTGATGAAAATCTGGTCCGAGCCGTATTGGCGTACGATCTCGACCATCCGCTCGTTGCCCATCTTGGTGCGCGGGTAGATGGTAAAGGCCGCCCAGAAACCGCGGCTGAGCACGTCCTCAACCGTCTCCTCATTGTTGTGGTCGACGATGACACGATCGGGCGGCAGTTTGTGCTCCAGGCAAACCTCCATCGAGCGGAGTGTGCCGCGCTTCTTGTCGCGATGCGGCGTGTGAATTTGCACCAGCATGTCGAGCTCTTTCGCCAGCTCCAATTGGGCGCGGAAGTATTTGTCTTCGGCGGGCGTTTGCTCGTCGTAGCCGATTTCGCCGACCGCCACGACACCTTCCTTGAGCAGGAAACGCGGCAGGATTTCCATGACCTCTTCGGCGAGGCGCTCGTTGTTGGCCTCTTTGCTGTTCAAGCCGATCGAGCAGTAGTGGCGGATGCCGAATTGCGCGGCGCGGAAGCGTTCCCAGCCGACCAGCGTGGAAAGATAATCGATATAGGCGCCGACGGCAGTGCGCGGCTGGCCAATCCAGAAGGCGGGCTCGATGATCGCAACAATGCCGGCCGCCGCCATCGCCTCGTAGTCGGCCGTCGTGCGCGCCAGCATGTGGATATGCGGATCAATATAGGTCATGGCACTCCTCCTTCAGCTTGGCGAAAGGTGCTTCGCGGCGAGCGCATCCCAACTGATATCGCCTGCGCGGACCGCCGCGGCAAGGGCCGGGTCGCGGTTCAGCAACGCCGCGGCTTCGGTGTTTGAGCTTGACGCGAGTGCGAGCGCGGCGGCTTGACGCTCAACCGGGCCGCCGATGTCGAGCACGCGGGTGAGATCGGCGATGGCCGCGCTGTCGGCATACGGTCCGACACCGCGCCACAGCTCGTAACTGACCGGCCGGCCCGCCGCCCAGCGCTCGTGAGCGTAGTCGCAGAGCATTCGGGTGAGATCGGGATTCCAGCGCCGCTCGAGGCCCTGGATGGGATGCAGTGTGCTGCCGATGAACAGCGCCTTGACCAACATCTGGTTCCAACGGTGTTCGGAAAACTGCTCGACGGGGTAGGGGTTGTCATGTGCGACCGCCTCAAACACGGCTTTCATGTTGGTGCGCACGCCCTCTGCGGCTCGCTCGATATAACGCGGCTGCTCCGGATAAAGCGGCAGGCCGCGGTAAAAGGCGATCAGCTCGCCAACATCGGCCGTGACGAAAAGCTGCTCGAGACGTTCGGCAAACCGCGCCGGCGTGCCGCCGACAACGAGAAGAAGAAATATTCGCGCAGCTTGATCGAGACTCCAGCCGGCCGGCCGCCAGCCGGCGCGCGCCGTCTCCGCTGCGGCGATATCGGCGGCTGACAGATTAAGGTCGGCTTTGCCGATACGGCGGTGGACTAGGCTGACTGCGAGAAAAAAGGCGCGATCGGTTTGCGCGCCCGTCAGTGTTGCCGCTTGGCCCTCGAGCCAATCGGCCGCTTCGCCCGGCAATTGACGACGAAGCCACGCTTGCAACAGCGTTGCGGGGGTCGTTGCCGTCATTTTACGTACCCGCAATCCAGCGTTGGAACGCCAGTGTCAGCAAAAACGCGGCAACGGCGGCGGCGGCGAGTGACGTGGCTCCGTGACCGGCCATGAACAAACCGTCGAGAAGGCTGATGCCGCCAATCAGTAGCATCATCGCGTGCCGAACGTCGGGCGCCGCCGGCCGGAACAGAAAAATCAGCGCGCCGATGACGGCCGCCAGCAAAAGCAGATACAGAATGAGCGCCACGACGCTCGCGACCGCGAGTGGCAGGCCGTAGACAAACGGTACAGCGAGGAACAAAAGCGGCCAAACGTTATCGACCCGCCGCAAACTCTCCTGCTTCGCTGCGTATGTCAGTCCGATGAGATAGCAAAGCGAGACGATGCCGGCGAGCAGCAGGGGTTCTGGCAAGGCTCCCGCAGCGGCAAGCCCGGCAATCACATAAACCAGCAAGCGGCAAAGCCCCATAATCAGGGGGCCGATCGGGTTTGCTTTGTGCCACGCATCATAAAGCACAATGATGGCGGCCAGCAGCGCGCCCGCGGCTGGCGCCCGCCAACCGAAGCCTCCGGGTATCGCGTAACCGACAATGAAGAGAATCACGAGGCCGAGCGTGAGGAGACCAAAGCCGTAAGCAAACACCATCGCCGAGGTCGCTTCGCCGGCGGGTATCGGACGATGGGGTTGCTCGCGCCGATCGAAGCGCTGGTCGAACGCATCGTTGAGGAACATGCCGCCGACATAAAACAGGGAAAGCGAAACGATGAGGAGGAGAGTGAGTTGCGCCGTCACCGCGGCTCCCGAAAGCACGACTCCGGCGCAGACGTTGGTCCAAACGGTCGGCAGGTTGGAGACGCGGCCGAGGCGCAAGGCCACTGACCAGTTCATCAACCCTACCGCACTTCCACTCATCGCAACTCGTCCGTTCAACTCAACAGGTCGCTAGGGAGTCGCAGAAAGCATGCTGCGTTCGCTTTCACGATTTTCGTTCTGACCGCCTTTCGAGCCTTCCCGCTCATCGAACACGTGGCGGAGGATCAGGTCCTTGACCTCAGTCGCAGCGATCGATCCGGCTGGCAACAAACCCGCGTCGGAGCTGATTAGCACGGCGCCGTCGGCTGCATCGTCCGTTGGACGCCCGTGCGAGCCTTTGACCAGTGACGCGTCGAGCGGGATGACATCCATAAGTGTGCGCATGCCGAGCTTGCGCTTGGCTAGCCGCCAGCCAATGCTGAGCTGGGGAATTCGGATCGAAGGATCGAGGAACAATTCCACCGGGTCATAACCCGGCTTGCGGTGGATATCCACGGTGCGCGCGTAATCCGGCGCTTTGTCATCGTCGAGCCAATAATAATAGGTGAACCAGCTGTTCGCGTCCGCCACGGCGACGAGTTCACCGGCGCGCGGGTGATCGAGACCGAATGCCGCCTTGCCTGAATCGTCAAGCACCCGCTCGACGCCAGGAAGGGTGGCGATTAGCGATTTGACCTCGGCAATCCGCTGCTTGTCGCTCACGTAGATATGGGCGATCTGATGATCCGCGACAGCAAAGGCGGCCGAAGCGCCAGGGTCCAATTGTTCGCGCCCCAGTTCCTCGCGGACGGCGATCAGGCCGGCGCGCCGCAGCGCACGGTTGATATCAATTGCGCGATTGACCGGTGTGATGCCGTATTCGGAAAGGACGATGATCTGCGTATCGTCGCGCCGCGCGTCCTCGATAATTTCGGCACACAACGAATCAACCTCGCGCAAATCGCTGGCGACGCGCGGACTATTCGGCCCGTCGCGCTGCAGCACGTAATCGAGATGCGGCAAATAAATCAGCGTAAGCGTGGGGCGGCGCTCGCGCCGAACATAAAGCGCGCTGCGCGCGATCCACTCGCTGGCTTTGATGTTCGTGGCCGGGCCCCAGAAACTAAACAGCGGAAAGACGCCCAGGCGGGCGGTCAATTCGTCGCGCAATTCGCGCGGCGCGGTGTAGCAGTCGGGGATTTTGCGGCCGTCGGCGGGATAGGCCGGGCGCGGTGTCACGCCGATGTCCGCCGCGGAGTACATATTGTACCACCAGAACATGTTCGCACAGGTGAAGGCCGGGTCGCGGCGGCGGGCCGCGTCCCAGACGCATTCGCCATCGACCAGCCGATTCGATTGCTTCCAGAACATGACTTCCGAGAGCTCGCGGAAATACCAACCGTTGCCGACAATGCCGTGATCGCGCGGCACAAGGCCGGTCAGGTAAGTGGTCTGTACCGGGCACGTAACCGCGGGGAAATTCGCGGTCAGCGGGCGCATCGCGCCCGCAGCGGCCAGAGCGCGCAAAGCCGGCGTGTCCGGACTGATCATGCGCGGCGTCAGTCCAACGACATTGATGACAATGGTCGGACGCATCATCGGGTACTCTTACTTCTTCAGCGAACGCACATAAGCGATGATATGAAGAATTTGATCTTGCGTCAGCCGCTTGCCGAACGGCTGCATTGCACCGGCGCCGCCGCCGTAAACGATTTCGAAGATGCCCTTGTCCGTAGTGAATCGCGGATAATGATGAGTGTCGCCGATCAGGCTTGGTCCGATGCGGCCGCTACCGTCCGGCAGATGGCACGCTTGGCAATACGTGTCGTAAAGCTCTTTGCCCTCGGCGAGCGCCGGCGCATCACCTTTGTAAGGGTCTTCGCCGGTATCGTAGAATTTCTGCACACCTTCGGTGATCTTCTCATCAGGCAGCAGCTTGATTTCGAGCGGGCTGTCGTCGAGCGCGTAGGTGAATGGCGGCACGCCGGCGGCCTGCGCCATTATCACGAGCGCGGCCAAGACGCCCGCGCTGGCTAACGCGTGAAACGGCAGCCGCCGCAGTCGCGACGTGCGCGGCCGCTGAAATGCTTTCATCCATTTCATCGTTCTAGTTTACCACAGCTTCCGCGCGGCTTGCGCCGCCGGTCCGCAGAGTATTCCGCGGGTGCGCCGATCGCCGGTGCACCCGCGGGGTCGCATATCGGACTAAAAGTCCGTGGTCGCGACTACTTCACCGATTTCGCGACTTCGGCGCCAGCCGGCACCTTGTCCGCTTCGACGACGCGCCAGAGCGCTCCCACCGGGTTGGCGAGCGGGCCCTGATCGGCAGTGTAGAAGCAGTAGCAGTTGGTCGCGACGACGGTACCGTCCTCGAGGACGTTGCCGGCGGTGAATTGCAGGTTAGTCTGCATCAGCTCCTGCAATTGCCACTTGCCGCTGTCCCAGCCGATACCCCAGAGGCGTCCGGTGCACCAGTCGCCGGCGAGGTAAGCGCCGTTCAAGCCGGCATAGTTGGCGACGCCGAGGCCGATCACCGCGCAACCAAACGCGGCCGTCTCTTTGGGCGCGCCCGGATACTTGGTCTCATGCGGATAGTTGGCGACCGGCAACACGCCGACCTGCGGGCAGGTGGTGTTGGCGTCGATGGTCGGGAAACAATGCGCGCCGGCATTGATGGCCCAACCGTAGTTCTCGCCGCCCTTGCTGGTGTGAGGCTGCCAGAACACGTTCTCCCAGTGATTTTGGCCGACGTCGGGAATGAAGAGATCGCCGGTCTTCTTGTCGAAGTGGAATTGGTACGGATTGCGCAAGCCGTAGGCCCAGATTTCCGGCTTGGCGCCGACCTTGATGTGCGAGAACTGTTCCTCGGTCACGCCGAACAGGAACATCAGCCGGTTTGCCTGCGCGGCATTAAACGGATTGTCGTTCGGTACCAGGTACGGAATGGTGTCGTCGGGCACGTGCACGTTGATGCGCAGGAGCTTGCCCCAGTAGTTGTGGATGTCCTGTCCGGCATTGAGCGGATCGCCTTCCCATCCACCGTCGCCACGGCTGACGTAGAGGAAGCCGTCCGGACCGAATTGAATCATGCCGCCGTCGTGATTGTAGTACGGCTGCGGAATGAGCATCACGACCTTGCCGGTCTTTACCACTTGATCGGCGCTGACGACATCCGGGCTCGACGGATCGGCGGTGACGCGAAGCACGACTCCCGCGCCGTTGAACGGCAGTGAGGAGTAGTGAACGTAGAAATAGTGGTTGGTCTTGAAGTCGGGATCGAACGCGATCGACCAAAGCCCTTGCTCGACGAAGCCGGTCTGCACGTCGTTGCCGAGCGGGTTGATCTTGGTCAGATCGAGAAACGGCTTATCGAGCAGTTTGCCGTCTTTGGTGACGATGCGAACGCGGCCGACGCGCTCGCAAATGAAGACGCGGCCGCTGCCATCGAACGCCGCCGCGACGCCGACCGGATCGTGCAGGCCGTCGGCGATCTTCACCAGTGCAACTTTTGGATTGTTGGCTAGATGGCCGCCTGGATAGGCGACTTGGTCTCTCGATGTTGGAACGGTTTGAGCGGCTGCTGTTGACACAGCAAACCCGACTGCCGCGACCGCAGCCACGGCTGTTACTAATCGCATGGGTACCCTCCCGAAAAAATTTTCTTGAGTCGCCACGAGCGGCGGCAACGATTGCTTTGGCGAATTTCCACCCTAGGCGCGGGCCGCTTAAGCGCAACCGTTCCGCCAGAGCGAACTCTGCCACGTTCCTACGAGGTCCGGCAAGCACGATGACCGTGCCGCCTACGTGGGCGCTGCCCACCGTTGCGGCGGCGGCGCGGTCATGTCTCTAGGGCTTCGGAAGTTTTTGGTCGATATTGGTTTTGTCGACGATGACGTGTTTGATGAAGACCCGCGGCTCGACTTTGTCGCCCTTCAGATAGGTTGCAAGCACGTCGACGCCCAGCCGGCCCCACAGGAAGGGATTGAGCTCGACCGTCATCGCGATCTTGCCGTCCTTGATGGCGTGCAGCGCCGGCGGGACGCCGTTCATGCCGGTCACGATCGTCTTGTCGGCGCGGCCGGCCGCCTCCACTGCCTGAGCGGCGCCGAGTGCGACGTCGTCGTTGGCGCAGTAGATCGCCTTGAGGTCCGGGTTGGCGACCATGGCGTCTTCCGCCTGCTTGACGCCACGCTCGCGCGTCATCGGTCCGTCGGCGCGAAACGCAATCTGAATTTTCGGATGCTTGGCCATGGTCTCGGTGAAGCCTTCGGCCAAATTGCGGAACGTCGGCGCGCCGCTCGGACCAAGCAGCATGGCGACTTTGCCTTCGTCGCCGATGGCGTTAGCCGTCCATTCGGCGATGTCGCGGCCGATCTGCTTTTCATCCATCGCAACGTGGATGGTCTGGTTGGGCGAAGTTGCGCCGCGCGCGACCGATACGATCGGAATGTTGGCCGCTTTTGCCGCGTCGTAGGCGGCATTGACGCCGACCGCGTCTATCGGCGAGATCAAAATGCCCTTGACGCCGCGGGCGATGAGATCCTGCACGCCGTTGATCTGTTTGACTTTGTCTTCGTTGGCCGAGACGGTGACGACGTCGAAGCCAAGCTCGGCCGCACGTGCGCGAATGCCCTTGAGCATGACGATGTAGAAGGGATTGTCGTCCTGCGCCAGCGAGACGCCGATCGTGGTTTTTTCCTGAGCCGAAGCGGGGCCCAGCGCAAGCGCCGCCAGCGCGATCGCCATTGCCGTCGAGCGAAGGTTCAGCATGCAGTCCTCCTCAATGGCGGGAGCGTAGCCGATCTGCCGCCGCGGCGGCAATAATCACAACTCCGATCGCGACACGCTGCCAGTAGGAATCAACATTGAGAAGATTGAGGCTGTTGCCGAGCACAACCATGATGAAAACGCCGATAATGCTCTTGTAGAGGGTGCCTTCGCCGCCCTGCAGGCTGGCGCCGCCAAGCACGACGGCGGCGATCGCGGTGAGCTCATAGAACTCGCCCGCGGTCGGCTGGCCGGATTGCAGACGGGCCGCCAGCATCACGCCCGCCAATCCGGCAAGCCCGCCACACCACACATAGGTCGAAGCGACGATGCGCCCCACCGGTACGCCCGACAAATAGGCCGCTTCGCGATTGCCGCCGGTGGCATAAACGCGCCGGCCATAGGGCGTCGCCGCCATCACCCAGGACAGAACAATCAGGAGAATGGCCGGCACCCAAACGAGATAATGGATTCCCAGAAATCGCGCGGAGCCGAACGCCAGGAAGACCGCCGGCAGCTGTTCGTCTCCGACCGGCGCGCCGCCGGTGACCAAATAAACCAGCCCGCGCACCAGCACCATGGTGCCAAGCGTGGTGATAAACGGATTGACGCCCAGATAAGCGATGATGACGCCATTGATCAGTCCGACCGTGATGCCGGTCGCGATGCCCGCCACGACCCCGGCCAACAGGCCGAATTGAACCATGGTCATTGCCGCGAAGCAGCCGGCCAAGGCGACGGTCGATCCGACCGAAAGATCGAAGCCGCCGCCGATGATCACGAATGTCATGCCGATGGCGATGACCGCCATGATCGATGACTGCACCAGAATGTTGCTGAGATTGAGCGGCGAGAGAAAACGATGAGTCAAAAGCGCCGTAATGAGACAGAGCGCCAACAGCGCGATCAGGGCGCCTTGTCCGGAGAGAGTGCGCTTCAACGACGGCAATATGTTCATGCGCCGATCGCAGTATGTAAACGCGTCTCGTCGAAACCGTCCGCGCGTGGCACACGGTCGGTGATACGCCCGCGATGCACCGCAAGGATGGCGTCACAAACCAGCGTGAGTTCGGCGAAATCGCTGGAACGAAGAAGCACGCCCCCGCCGCGTTCGGCGAAGCCGCGGATCAAGCGGTGAATCTGCGCCTTCGCCGCAACGTCGACGCCTTGGGTGGGCTCTTCGAGAAGGAGGACGCCGACTTCGCGGGCGAGCCATTTGGCCAAAATGATCTTCTGCTGATTGCCGCCGGAGAATGCCGACGCCGGCAGGCGTGGTTCGCGCGGGCGGATATCCAGCAATTCCATCAGCTGCGTGACCAGTCGGTCGGCGCGGACGCGGTCGATGCCGCCGCCTTGACCACGCGTCAGCCGGCCGAGACTCGGCAGCAAAATGTTGTCGCGCGCCGACAGATTCATAATGAGGCCTAGCCGGCGTTCACCGGGCACGAAGCCGATGCCGGCGCGGACCGCATCCGCCGGACCGGCGATGCGCCGGACTATTCCGTCGCGGCGGACGCTGCTCGTCTCGGCGCCGATCCCGAACAGCCGCCGCAGGATCCCACTGGCGCCGCTGCCAAGAAGTCCGGCCAGACCGGTCACTTCGCCCGCGCGCAATCGGATCGCATCGGGCCGTTCGACGACATCTTCAAGTAGCGCGGCGTGCGGCGCCTGTTCCGGTTGATCCGCCGACCCCAAAAACGGCGAGGGGAAAATGCCTTCGCCCTTGGCCGCGGCGCCGCCGGTCATGGCTGCAACGAGGTCGGTGACGTTGAATGAGCCGCGCCGGCTTGTCGTTGCAACGCGTCCATCGCGCAGCACGGTGCAGCGGTCAGCCAATTCGACGATTTCGTCCAGCCGGTGCGAGACATAGATGATTGCGGTTCCTTGGTCCTTCATGCGCGCGAGCAGGGCGAACAGGCGTTCGATCTCACGCGTCTCCAGCGCCGCCGTCGGTTCGTCGAGGATCAGCACGCGGCATTGCCGGCGCAGTGCCCGGGCGATGGCGATCAGCTGTCGCTCGGCAAAGCTCAGGCGATCGACGCGGATATCGGGATCAGGTGCGAAGTCAAGCTGCCCCAACTCATCGCGCGCCACTTTGCGCATGCGTGCGCGGTCAATGATATTGAGGCCTGCAACACGGCGCAGCGGCGGATCGCCAAGCGTGAGGTTCTCGGCGACTGACAGTGCGGAAACGAGCCGCAATTCTTGCGGGATGGTTATGACGCCGGCGGTGATGGCGTCGCGCGGACCATTGAAGCGCCGGACTGTCCCGTCCACCGCGATCTCACCCTGGTCGGGCCGGTGCACGCCGGAAAGCAGGCGCACCAGTGTCGATTTGCCGGCGCCGTTCTCGCCGACCAGCGCATGCACTTCGGCGGCCTGCACGTCGAAGTCCACGCCATCTAGGGCGTGGGTTGCGCCAAATTGCTTGGTGAGGCCGCGCGCACTGGCCGCCGGAACGTTCATGCCGGCCGCGCCGGGGCGAGGGCATCCATCATGGTGCGGCACTCTAAAGCTTCGGCGATCTGACTGCGAGTCTTAGCCCGTGTGCCGGGTGATCAGTTGATCGGCTACGTCATTGAGATCGTTGCCGATGATGTGCGGCTGAGGTCCAACTCCCAGTACATCGTTGCCGATGCGTTTGATCAGCGCAGCCTGCCGGCCGGCCGCAACGGCGCCGAGCGTGTCCCAAGTATGGCAGGCGATCAAACAAAGTTCGGCGGGCGTAACGCCGAGCTCTTTCTCGACGTAGGCGTAGGCCTCAGGTGATGGTTTGTGATGCTTCACGCCGTCGGCGCTGAAGCGCCGTTCAAACAGATCGACGATGCCGCCATGAGTGAGCTGACGGGTTTGCACTTCAAGGAGATTGTCGGTGAGGCAAAATAGCCGAAAACCCGCCCTGCGGAGCTTCGCAGCGCCCCTGGAACCTCGGGATAGGGCGGCATGGTGGAGAACTTGTCGGTCAACTCGGTTTTGTCATTGTCGGCGATGCTGATGCCACGGGTATCCGCCATCATTTTCATGACAGCCGCGCCAATGTCGGTGAACGGCACCTAGGCGTCGGCGACCGTAAGCGCCACCGAGCAGAGGATGAGGTTGGCGAACCACAGGCGCATGGCGCCTTTGTCGCCGAAGATGCGCTGGAAGGTCGGCTCCATCGTGCCAAGATCGAGGAGGGTTTCGTTGACATCGAAGACAATCAACGGAAGAGCGGGCATGTTGGTCTCCTTATCCCGTCGCTCCTCTAAGTTTGTCAGATTTCATTTCTCATTCTTCAGCCGATTGCGGTGCGCCAATTGTTTGGCGCGATTGCCGCAGACCGCCATGCTGCACCATCTTCGCCCTTGGCTTCGTGTATGGTCGGCGAACACCAGCGTGCAGCCATGTCCTTTGCACGCTTTCACGCGAGCGAAGTCTTCTTCACATATGAATTTCGCCAACGCTTCGGCAATCGGCAGCAACAAAGATTGTGGAGATCGCCAACGCCGCATGGCGCGCAGTTCGAAGCGCTCGCCGTCTTTCGCGTGATGGCGCGATATTTGGTTGAATGCCTCATCGCCTTGAAGAAGTTTGTTCAAAGGGGCCAACTCCTCCAGCGCCTTGTGCGGAAGCGGGCGGCCCATATGCTTGCGGACAAATTTTCTGAACCACTCGCGCAACGCGCGGGCCTGATCCGCAACCTTGTCCAACTCAGCGGATGTCGCGCGGGCCTTCAACCCGTTCAACGTATCCGACGGCACAAGCTTGGCCTGAGCCAGCCACCTCAAAAGTCCCTCGCCGTTTTCGAGCCAGTCGACCGAAGTATCGAGCGGCGTCGCAACCGAATTGAGGAAATCGAGGCCAAGCGAGTCGCCGATAAAAATTGCTGGCGGTTTGGGTTTCACAATCGGCCCCGGCAGGAGTCGATCGCATAACCGGTTTAACTGTTCTTGACAAGTTATGCCGCTACATCATAACCTGTCGACGATCTTTAAAGAGGTTACGAAACCGCCAGATAAGTTGCGAGAGCAGGGTGGCGATCGAGAATGTCAGCGTGGTGCTCGCGCACGGCGCATGGGCGGATGGGGCGAGCTGGGCGCGGGTGATAACGGCACTCGACGCCTACGGCACGAAAGTCGTGGCTGCGCCACTCCCGCTCACATCCCTTGCTGACGACGTTGCGGCGCTCAACCGCAGCATCGAACGTATGCCGGGACCGGTTGTCTTGGCGGGACACGCTTACGCCGGTGCTGTTATCGCGCTTGCGCGACCCGAGCGCGTAAAGGCGCTGGTTTACGTAACTGCGCTTGCCCCCGATGAAGGTGAGAAGGTCGCTGATGTGTTCTATCGGGCCGCACCACACCCGCTGGCGCCGAAGCTTGCGCCGGACAGCAACAACTTGATCTGGCTGCCAGAAGACGCTTTCGCCAAGGCGTTCGCGCCGAACGCATCCGCCGAGGACTTGGGGCTGCTCGCGGCCGTACAGCGGCCGTTATCGGTCAACTGCATCACGGTTCCTGCCGGGCGGCCGCTGTGGAAGGATGTTCCCAGTTGGTTTCTGGTCGCGGAGGAGGATCGCATGATCGTCCCCGAGACGCAGCGCTTTATGGCGAACCGCATGAAGGCGAAAGTGAAAGCGCATGCGGTTGATCACACGCCCAGCGTCACCGCTCCGGCAGCAGTCGTCGACATCATACGTGAAGCGATCAAATCGGTAATCGGCGACTGAGCCAGGGGCGCGGCTGCGCGGCCGTCGTGATGCGAGAGCGCGCTGACGTTGAACCTCGAGAGATCGTATTGCGAGCAAAGGAGAACCTGATGACGCCTATCAGATATCGCACAGCCGATGTCGACGGCTTCAAGGTGTTCTATCGCGAAGCGGGGCCACCCGGCGCGCCGAAGCTGCTGCTCCTGCACGGCTTCCCGAGCGCGGGGCATATGTTCCGCGATCTGATCCCGTTGCTCGCCGACAGATTTCACTTGGTCGCGCCTGACCTTCCCGGGTTCGGTCAATCCGACATGCCGCCGCGAGAAAAATTCGGCTACACGTTCGATAACCTTGCTGGTGTGATCGACCGTTTCACTGAGGTCATCGGCTACGATCGATTTGCGGTTTACCTGTTTGATTACGGTGCGCCGACCGGTTTCCGACTTGCGGTCCGTCGCCCTGAGCGGATAACCGCGATTATTTCGCAGAATGGCAACGCCTATGAAGAAGGTCTCAGCGACGGCTGGACTCCAATCCGGGCTTATTGGGAAGATCCGTCGGCCGCGAACCGAAGCGCGCTTCGGACCTTCCTCACCCCCGAGACGACCCGCTGGCAATACACCCACGGCGTGCCCGATCCGACAATAGTTTCGCCGGATGGTCAGAACCTCGACAACTTTTATTTGGCGCGCCCTGGCGCCGATGAAATCCAGCTCGACCTGTTCGGCGATTACCGAAACAACGTCGCGCTCTATCCCACCTTCCAGAAATATTTCCGCGCGCACAAGCCGCCGCTATTGGCAGTGTGGGGCAAGAACGATCCGTTCTTTCTCCCGTCGGGCGCCGAGGCGTTCAAGCGCGATATTCCTCACGCCGTCGTTCGCTTCCTGGACACCGGCCATTTCGCATTAGAGACGCACGCCGCCGAGATCGCTCAAAGCATCCGCGATTTCCTTTCGGCTTGAGGAGCTTTGGGAAACTCTGCCGTAGACCGTGTGTCGGGATCGGTCGTGGTCCGCGGGAGTGGCGCAGACGCTAATGCTATGCCGTAAGGCGTTTGCTCATTGCGCTGGGAGTGATGAAATAAAGGTCCAGGGGGCGAACCATAGCGGCAGAAGCAGGAATGAGGGGAAACGACGTGATGGAAAAATTGAATCAGCTTATTCTGTTTGTTTCGCGGTGGGCCTTGTTCCGGGGTGATCTCGACCGGCATCTCATCCGTGCGGCGATGGTCTTTACCTTCTTCGCCTTCAGCATCCAGAAGTGGAACCACTACACCATCGAGATGCTGGTCCCGATGATCAGCCACAGTCCCGTCGTGTTCTGGCTGCTGCCGGCTTTCGGCCTTCGGGGTGCCGGTTATTTTCTGGCGACGACCGAGACGATCTTCGGCGCTCTCATTTTTCTCGGCTATTGGAGCCCGAGGCTCGGCATCTTGGGCGCGCTCGGGTCGATCGTAACCTTCATTGGCACCGTGACTATTATTCCCTTCCTGCCTGATGCCTGGGCGCGTGAGGCTGGCGGATTTCCAATCATGACGTTGCCGCTCGGCTTCCTGATGAAGGACGTTCTGTTCCTCGCTGCTTCATTTTATCTGCTTAAGCAGGATCTGACGCGCGCGGCGCACGAGATAACACGCGGTTGAGTTTTGATGAGCCGGTTGGAAAGAGGACGCGCGATGAAGCGAAAACCGACTAAAGCCGCGCGGGGCGGTAAAACCGTCCAATCAGCGAAACGGAGCCAAGGCGGCGACCTTGAAAAGACGCTCTCGCTGATCAGGGCACGTCCGGGAATTCGACCTTCTGAAATTAATCGGCTTCTCAACCGAGAGGAGTCTGATGGTCTGCGCGCTACGCTGATTAAGCATGGGCTCGTTCGCAAAGAGAAAGACGGCTCAGCAACTCGATATTATCCAGTCTGAGCGGCAGGCAGCCGCTCATTCGGCTCGACCTGCCGCGGCGCTGACAAGCTTGATGCCATCGGCGCTGGCCCATTCCGCCGGACCCGCCATTTCGCCAATTTCGCAGCCAGAACGGTCGAGCAGAAGCGTAGTCGGCATGCCGAACGCCTTGCCCGCGGCTTTCAGCTCCTGAAACACCTTGGCGCTGTCGTCGGCATAGTAGGCGAGGTGGGCGATACCGACGTCCTTGAGAAACTTCAGCGGCTTTTGCGGATCGCGAGTGTCGATATTGACCGCGACGACGTCGAACTTGGCGCCGCCGAGATCGGCTTGAAGGGTATCGAGTGCCGGCATCTCTTTGCGGCAAGGCACGCACCACGTGGCCCAAAGGTTAAGAAGCACGGTGCGGCCGCGCCATTCCGCCAATGTGTGCTCATGGCCGGCGCTGTCCTTGAAAGTCAGATCGGGAAGGCGAAAGGGCGTGCGCGCGACGGCCAGAGCCGCGACCTCTCCCCGGACGAGCGGCGCGAGCCGGCTGGCCGTTTCCAGTGCGGGTGCACATTCGGCGGCGGCCGGATTGCTTCGCAGATGCCCAATCCCGTATACCCCCGCCAGCAGGGCCATGACGGCGACGGCGCAACTCGCCACCACGGCCAACCAGCGCCGCCGGTTCTTATAAGGGGAGTCGGAGGGCGCGGTCATCGAGCGGTTACTTCGGCGGACTTGATCATGAGCAACAAAATGTGGGGAGGGCGGTTTGGCTCAAAACCCCATCCTCTTATGGAGGAGATCAACGTTTCGATCGATTTCGACCGCCACCTCTACCGGCAGGATATCGCCGCAAGCAAGGCTCACGTGGCGATGCTGGCCAAGACCGGCATTATCGGCGCGCAAGATGCAAAGCGGATTGCTCACGGTCTAGACACGATCCTGTCAGAAATGGAGGCGGGCAAGTTTAAGTTCCGCCGCGCGCTGGAGGACATTCATATGAATGTCGAGGGCCGGCTCGAAGAGCTAATAGGGCCGGCAGCGGGCCGGTTGCATACCGCGCGTTCACGCAACGACCAGGTCGCAACCGATTTCCGGCTGTGGGTGCGCGACGCCATCGACGGCATCGATGCGGCGCTTAAAGGGTATCAGCGCGCACTTGCCGAGAAAGCGCTCGCCCATGCCGCGATCGTGATGCCGGGCTTCACGCATTTGCAGACGGCGCAGCCGGTCACTTTCGGCCATCACCTTCTGGCCTATGTCGAGATGGTGGCGCGCGACCGCGGACGCTTCGCCGATGCGCGAAAGCGCCTCAATGAAAGTCCACTCGGCGCGGCCGCGCTTGCCGGCACATCGTTTCCCATCGATCGCGCCATGACCGCGAAGGCGCTCGGCTTCGACCGGCCGGCGGCAAACTCGCTCGATGCGGTCGCCGATCGAGATTTTGTTTTGGAAACTTTGTCGGCGGCGGCGATTTGCGCCGTGCATTTGTCGCGCTTCGCCGAGGAGATCGTGCTGTGGTCTTCGCCGCTCGCCGGTCTCATTGATCTGTCGGACAAGTTTACCACCGGCTCCTCGATTATGCCGCAGAAGCGCAATCCCGACGCCGCGGAGCTCGTGCGCGCGCGCGCTGGACGCATTATCGGCGCGCTCACAGCGCTGATGGTGGTGATGAAGGGACTGCCGCTCGCCTATCAGAAAGACATGCAGGAAGACAAAGAAGGCACGTTCGACGCGCTCGGCGCGCTTGCTTTGT
>DAIUEQ010000018.1:0-28912 GCA_036845025.1 Xanthobacteraceae bacterium
GCGTTGATAAATTTCACGCACGCTCTGGGCGGAGCAAGTGTGCGCTACGGCGTGCGCGTGTGCGGCGTCAACCCGGGACCGGTCGAGACGACGCGTATGTCCTATCTGCGCAAAATCGAAGAGGAAAAGGTTGCCCCGCAAGAACGCGACGAGTGGCGCCGGCGCTTCTTCCGCAACATGGCCTATGGGCGGCCGGCGCGTACCGACGAAATCTCCGGAATGGTCGCGTTTCTCGCCTCGGATCGCGCCTCGTACATTTCTGGAGCCATGATCACGATCGACGGCGGCATCGTGGCGCGCGGCGGCGCACCGGGCGATCCGGCCGGTGAAACCGCGTGATATCGCATCACGCGGCGAACGAGCGCCGCTGGGCGCCAAGTTCCGCCAGACGCTGCTTCTGCTCGCTAGGCTGAAGAACCAAGCTTTCCGCCGCAAGCTTTTCGGCGGGCGCCGCCGGGGCGCCGTCGCTGGCTTCCGCACGCACATAGGGCGAGCGAACCTTGAGGATGCTGCCGAGGATGGCGAGAGTCGCCGCGGATGAGGCGGTCAAGTCGGCGGCGGTGTTAAGTCCCAGCGTGAAGAGCTTGCTGATCAACAAGTCGCGCTCGACGGATTGCGGCAAGTCGAATTGCAAAGCCAGGAACTTGCCGTTCTGCCGCACCACCCGGCCTGGAACAAAACCCACTTCCCTGATGAACACCCGAGCGTATTCGCCGACCTGGGTGACGATTTCGGCGTCGGCGTCCACGGCGATTGCGACGCCCGATAACGAGATATCGCGAATAAAGCCGGTCGAAACTTCGCCGTTTGCGCCGAATAATCCGATCGCCTCGTCAAGCGTGAATCGCTCTTCCGACCGCCGCAGCGGCGCCTGTACCGACAGCATGCACACCAGAAAAAGCACGATCATGTTGATGACGCACCAAAGCGCCAGGATCGGAAGCAGCAACGCGTCATCGATGATTCGTATTTCCGGCATCGAATTAACAACCAACCCGCCCATTGTCAGAAAGATCAGAGTGGCGGCGGACCAGAAAATGTTGCGATCATAATTCGACCGCCTGGCGTCTTTGCCTTTAGGCGTGACTTTGAACGCATGGCCGAAGGGTTTGATCAAAGTCAGGAGCACGGTCGGGAGGATTTTGAAAGCCTGAAAGGAGCCGAGCACTTGCGAGGCGAGCGGGAAATATTTTCCCGGGGCTAAGATTCGCATGCCGCCCATTAGCACCAGGATCATTGGCACGATGTAGTTGATAATGGACGCCGAGGTAACGTTGACCAGCGGCAACAAGCCGGTCCACAGAAAGACCAACGGCGTGACGATGGTCAGGGCCGCAGTGCAGCTTTGCGACAACCAATGCGACGGCAAAAACATCAGCCGATGCATGAAGCCGAGGCCCGCGCCAAGCGGGCCTTCCGGCAAGAACAGGATTTGCATACCGCCGCGCGCCCAACGCTGCCGCTGCACGAAGAAAGCTTCTATGTTTTCCGGCGCCAGGCCGAACGCAAGCCGCTCGCACAAGTACCGCGTTATGTAGCCTTTCCGAAGTAGCACCAGCGTGAGCAGCATATCCTCGGTGATCGAACCGGTCGGCAACGCGTCGCCGACGCTGCGTAGCGCCTCGCGCCGCGTGACCGAATTGGAGCCGCAGCAGAACGCGGCATCCCAGCCGTCGCGAGACGGCATGATTGCTTCAAAGAAAAACCGCTGATCGTCCGGCAGCGTCTTGCGCAGCGCCAGATTAGCCTGCATCGGATCGCTGTTGTAGAAAGCATGCGGCGTCTGAACGATGCCGATCTTTGGATCGGCAAAGAAGCCCATCGTCCGCATCAGAAAATTCTGCTGCGGAATGAAATCGGCATCGAATATCGCCACATACGGCGCGTTCGTCTTGGTCAGCGCGTGGTTGATATTCCCGGCCTTGGCGTGGGCGTTGTTGGGGCGGGTGAGATATCCAACGCCTTTGTCACGGCAGAATTCCTTCAGCCACGGACGACGGCCGTCGTCGAGCACCCAAACCTGGAAGTTCGGGTAGTCCAGACACAGCGCGCCGGTGATGGTTTTTTCCAGCACGTCCATCGGCTCGTTATAAGTCGGAATGTAGATGTCGACGCTCGGCAGTTCCGACGGCGGCATGGCGCGCAGCCGCGCCTCGTGGATGTCGGCTTCAGGCTTCCGGTCGGTTCCGCGCAGGAACATCAGGTAAAGGATCACCGCGTCGCCGGTCGCGAACAGCTCCACGAGGTAAACGAACCAAACCCAACCGACCTCGTACCAAGCGCCGCGCGCGGGCAACACGGTCACGAACAGCCGCCAGCTTTGGTAACGTCCAACAATCAGCCAGACGACGCAGAACACGAAGACACGCGTCCAGGTGCGGTCGATCGGCAGCATTGGGCCGAGCGTGTAAAGGGCGCCCACGACGAATATGGTCGGCGCCAGCAGCTGGAGAACCGTTATGGAATCGGAGTCCACGTCAGCCGCCGGATGCGGCGTTCGACGCGGCTTGGGCGTTTCGCGTGCCGGTCAGCCAATGCCACCCGACTTTGGCGAATTTCGCCATATCGAAGAAAGGCCGCGGAAAGCGCACTTCGGCGAGCCGCCCGATACCGCAGAGATTTGTGCCGTCGCTGCGGACATCGTCGGGCGGCAAAGATACCTCAACCGTAATGGTCGCGGGACCCGGACTTGGTATTTGCGCTGCGAACAGCCGATCGTCAGCGCGCGCCGCCGAGCCGCGGATTTGCCGCACGCGACCCTCCCGCCATTCGTTGCCGCCGACCAGGCGGACGGCGGCAACGTCACCCATCTTGATCTGCTCGAAATCGCGTTCCGGCAGGTCGACGGCGACGAAACGATGTTCGCAATCGGCGAGGTCCAGGATGGTTTGGCCTTCGATGACCGCCGAACCTGGGCTTGCGGTTGTCGACCACACCACGTGCCCCCCTGGCAGCGTCGGCCTGTAATTGTCCAGCTGCGCGATACGATCGCGCTCTGCTGCAATGTCCGCGGCGAGCTGTTTGGAACGCGCTGACTCTTGCAGCGCCTGGGTTTGCAACTCTTGCCGACGTAGCATCAGATTCTCCCGCTGCTGTTGGGAATACGGGACGTCACTGATGCCATTACGCAGGAATACGCCGTTTTGCGCGGCTTCCAGCTCGGCCTTGATCCGATCGCCGCGCGCCGCTGCGACGGCGCACCGCGTCGCGGCGCCGCGCGCGATAGCATGGGCTTCAGAGGAACGAATGTCCGTAGCCAATCCGGATTCGGTCAATGTGTCCATGCGCAGACCGACATCGTCGCGGTGCCTTAATTCCTCGACGCATCCGGCCCGTTCGGCTTCGGCCTCCATGCCCTCGTGAGAGATCAGATTAACAATGGCGTGCCGGTAAGTGTCGATCCGCTTGGTCAATTCCGTATCAAGCGAGGCGATTTCTTTGAGGTGCTGTTCGGCGAGCTCGTTGGTCTTGTTCGCCAGCGCATATTGCAGCTGAAGCTCGAACAGATGACGCCGGTCCGGCGACAAAGCTTCGATCAGATTCACCGATCTGGTGTTGCCTATGAAATCGCCTTGCCGAGGCAATGCATTCGTGAGGCGGCCGGCGAATGGCGCGCTCACGCGCACCAGCTCAGAGTTAACGAACGCGGACGCCGCGACTCGATGGGTGACGTAGGGCAAAAAAGCCCAGCCCGCCGTTCCGATGAGCAAGATGGCGAATGCCAGGCGCGCGAATCGCTTGCGGATAAGCCGTTCTGCGAACACCACCCACGCCCTGTCCAACCGTGCGCCCGACAGGCCAATGAGTAGCGAGGTTTGGTGAGTCCCTGATTAAAGTTAATGGTTAACAATCCGCGACCACTCGGGAAAAGCAGGCATTTAGCGGCCGCAATGACCCGAGCCTGCCCCAACGGCCCGCTAGGAAGCCAGCGATCGCTCGGCGTGGAGATTGCTCAAGAGGGCAACAAGCTCGTTGGTCCGGGAAATGCCGAGCTTCTGATAGGCCCGTTGCCGATAGGTGATGACGCTCGTTCGCTTGATATCGAGCTCAAGCGACGTTCCTTCGATGGTCTTGCCGGCCACCGCCCGGGCGCACACCTCGCACTCGCGCGTGCTGAGCTCCGGTGAACGCAGCTTGAGCAGACGCTCAATGCCCTCGATGTTCAGATGCCGCGGAAAGCTCGTTTGCTGATCGACCAGCATCTCGTGCTTTTGCGCTGTCGCCAAGAGCAGCTTGGCGAGCGCCGCGAAATGATTCATCTCGAACGGCGAAAACGACGCCTTGCGCGGGCCGCGAAATATGCTGAGCTGATACAAATCGAGCCCAACCCAGGAAAATAAGCTCACACGTTCCTTGACGTTCGTCAGCTCGAAACAATGCCGATACTGCGGATCCTCGATGTCATCGATCGCCATCTTCGTCAGCGTCGGAGCGGAACGTCGCGTGCTGGCGGCCTTCACCGATGGGTCGACGCTGTAACAATGCCCGACGAAGCGCTCGCAATTTTCCTTCGCCGCCACCTTGTCGCGTTTGCTCGCCGTCGCCACGCATTTTAACGGGCTGCCGGAACGGAAACGAAACAGCGCCCAGTGCTCCGCATTGAGCGCTCTTTCCAGCATGGCGAAGCAGACGTCGCCATAGGAGCCGGTACCGACCGAATTGACCACCGCGCAGGCGTCGCGCGTGCCGAGGTTCAATCGCTCGTCAGAACCCGCTGCAGAAACGACGATCATTGGCGTCCTCCTCCACCTGCCGCTCGGCCAGTTTGTCGGCTTCTGGGCTGTGTGAATAACTAAGACAGCGATAGCATATTTCCGCCGCCCCGAGTTACGGCAGAAAGCCGACCAAGAGGCAAACGACTGCCCAAAACAGCATGTATTCGATGCCGGGATGCTGCCACCGCCACATCAGAGTATGGTTGCGAGCGATAGCGTAAGCAGCGCCCAAGAGGACGGTCGCAGCCACGACGGCGGCCACGCGCGGATAAAGGCCCGAAATCAAACCGAATGCCGCGATAAGCTCCATCATAGTCGTCAGCACGACAAACGGCCGCGGCGGCCGAAAGCCGACTTTGTCGAACAGGACCGAAGCACGGTCGATATTCCGTAACTTCGCAATCGTGTGCGGCAAGAAGAACGCTCCGCAAACAATGCGAACGGCGGTTCTTGCATCAAGCACAAAATCGAAAGGCAAAGCCGTCATTGCTCAGCGCGATTTTAACGCGGCAGCGCGAAAGCTGTCGTCGAGAACGGCTTTCGCGTTGGCCACAAGCTGCGGATCAGCCAACCCGGCTTTCTGCATAAGCTCGATTGATTTGGCAAAGGCCACGTCGGGAATGGAAAGCTCCGGAGAAAACACCCGCATCGCCCGCATATAGTCCAAGGCTTGCCGGCCGTACTTGCCCTCGGCTTGGGTTAGTTCTTTGGTCAACGCCAAAAGCGTTTCGTCGTTGGCGGGATCGTAGACCCAGCGCGTCCCCTCTATGACGGCGCTAAGAAAAGCAACGATTTGGTCACGGCGCTTTTCCGCCGCGGCGCGATCGACGATGAGGCCGGTGAAGACGATCTCCGGTATGTAGTCGGTCACCTCCCCGAGATTATTGTAGCCGGCATCCTCGGCGACAAAGTTCAGCGGAATGAGCTGCACCGCCGCATCGATTGTTCCTTCTTGGAGCGCCTTCCAGCGCGCCGGGTGAACGCCGACGACGGCGAACTCGTAGTCGCCCGGATAGTTCAGACCGTGCTGCCGCAGCACTTCCATGGTGTAGAGCGCAGTGCCCTCGGTGAGCGACGAGGTGCCAAGACGCGCCCCGCGCAGCTCTTCGATCCGGCGAATGCGTGGATTGGCGATCAGCGAGAGCGGCAACCGGTTCACGTTGCCGGCGATGATCCGCAGATTGCCGCCGCCGGCGCAATCGCGGATCGCGCCTTCGGGCGGCGTAATCGCAAGGTCAAGTTCGCCGGCCTTGACCGCGGCGGTGACTTTGTCCACGGCGCCCAGACGTTTGATCTCGACCGCGAGATTGCGTCGCGCGAACATGCCCTGGCGTTCGGCGACAATCACCGGAAGCCAGTTGAAGCCTACGGCTCCGCCGCCCACACGCAGTGTTGCAACATCGTGCACCGGTCCGGCGGCCGCGCTCACGGGCCCCTCCTCGATTTATTAGTTTCGCCAGAGTCAGGTTTGGGCATTGGCATCCTTGCGTGCCGCTCAACGCAAGTCTGTCCTAAATGCTTAGGACGGTCCACCGCACGGAACTGTCCTCAGTCCTGACGACATACCGCTTCCTCGCGGCGCGCTATAGGGCATGCGCGAAAAAATCCGATCGGGGAGGTTTTCATGCGACGACGCGAATTGCTGAAATATGCCGGCGCGACGGCGCTCGCCGCTCCGTTCATAAGGACCGCGAGCGCGGACACCGGAACCGTCAAGATTGGCGTGGTCGGTGCGAAAACCGGCCCGCTTGCGCCCGGCGCAGCCGCCACCTTCTTTCCGCCTTGGCAGTTATGGGCCCACCAAGTGAACCAGGCGGGTGGTCTCAAGCTCAAAAGCGGCCAGCGCAAGGTCGAGCTGATAGAGTATGACGACCACACCCAGCCGCCCGAGGCGATCAAAGCGATCGAGCGGCTCGCCAGTATTGATAAGGCCGATTGGGTCGTCGGTTTATATAGCACCGGCTTTAACGTCGCCGCAGTGCCGACATTTGCGAAACTTGGCTATCCGCAGCTCGCGGTCGCGTGCGTTACGGATTTGGGACCGCAACTGGTCAAGAAAAATCCGCGACTATTTTTCGCTAATGGCACAACCACTCAATATAGCTCGGCCGTCGTTGACGTCCTGAAGAAGCTGCAATCGAGCGGCCGGATGGGCAATAAGATCGCCATGGTCAACGTGGCCGACGAGTACGGCATCGAGTCCGCCAACATCAGCCGCAAGCTGTTCCCCGCCGCCGGTTTCGAATTGGTCTACGACAAATCCTATCCGCTTGGCACGCAGGATTACGCGCCCGTGATCAAAGCCGCGAAGGCTGCGAACCCGGACGCCTTTATTGCCTATTCTTATCCGCCCGACACCTTCGGTTTGACCGATCAAGCCAAAATCGAAAACTTCAACGTGAAGGCTTACTACAACGGCATCGGGTGCGCGTTCGCCGGTTTTGCCGGGAAATACGGCGCGGCAGCGGAGAACGTCATCGGCTTCGGCGGCGTTCCTGACAACGACAAGACCCGCGCGTTCCTAAAGCTGCATAAGGAAGTCACCGGCGTCGATTCCGATTACAACGCCTGTTTCTACCTGTACGCAAACGGCGAAGTCCTCACCCAAGCGTTCGAAGGCGCCGGCACGGTCGATCGAGAGGCGGTCACGGACTATCTCAAAAGCCACACGTTCAAAACCGTGATCGGCGAGATCGACTTGCGCACTCAGTTGCAAAACATCGCCTATACCGTCGGGCAATGGCAGAATGGCTTCTTCCGGTCAGTTTCGGCCGTTGGCGTTGCCGATTCCGAACTCGTCCCTGTGCAAGTGAAGGCTGGCTGGGCGTAAAGAACGCCGCCGGCTTAAAATCGGATCATCGTGCACGCTGATATCCCCGGCCGGCAACGGCCGGGGATTTGAATTCGCCGCTTCACATCGGGTCGCACTGCACACATCTTGCCGGCTGCGCCCACACCGGCAATAACGCCGAATGCGAAGCGGCGCGAAAACAACCGAGTTACGGCTCATCCCGGTCGCGGGAATCCCCCTCATCGAACCGGGGACCGACCTCGTTTCCCTGATTTGTGAGATCACCGAAAACCAAGGCCCGGCGTTGCGCGACGGCGACGTGCTGGTGCTGGCTCAAAAGATCGTCTCGAAAGCTGAGGGACGATATGTCGATCTTGCCACGGTCGAAGCAGGCGAGCGCGCACTGGCGCTGTCAAACGACGTGCAAAAGGATCCGCGGCTGGTCGAAGTGATTCTTCGAGAGTCGCGACAGGTGCTGCGGCACAAAGCCAACGTGCTGATTGTCGAACACCGGCTGGGCTTCGTGCTCGCCAATGCCGGCGTCGATCAATCGAACGTCGACCCGCGCCGCGGAGCCGAACCGGTCCTGCTTTTGCCCGAGGATCCCGACAAGTCGGCGCGGCTTTTGCACGAAGGTCTTCGACGGCGGCTCAACAAAAACGTCGCCGTCATTGTCAATGACAGTTTGGGCCGCGCTTGGCGGCTCGGGACTGTCGGTGTCGCACTCGGCGCCGCCGGTCTCCCGGCGCTTCGCGACCTTCGCGGCCAACCCGACCTCTATGACCGCCCCTTGCAGGTCAGCGAAACCGGCTTTGCCGACGAAATTGCCGCGGCGGCATCGCTCCTCATGGGACAGGCCGACGAGGCCACACCGGTCATTGTAGTCCGCGGGCTAACGTGGCCCGCAAAAGCCTCTTCGGCTGCGCAATTGCTGCGCGACGCCAAGGACGACCTATTCCGATGACGCAAGCGGGCGCGAAGAAAGACCGTGTGCTCGCGCTTTCCGGCGGTGTCGGCGGCGCCAAGCTTGCGCTCGGCCTGCGCAACGTCGTTCCCGCCGGAAAGCTCACCATTGTCGCCAACACTGGCGACGATTTCGAGCATCTCGGCCTGCACGTATCCCCCGACATCGACACCTTGCTCTACACCCTCGCCGGTCTCGAAAATCCCGCAACCGGATGGGGACGGCGCGACGAGACCTGGACTTTCATGGCGGTCTTGGCCGGGCTTGGCGGTGAAACCTGGTTTCGTCTGGGCGACGGCGATCTTGCCATTCACGTCGAACGCACCCGGCGCCTTTCCGCCGGCGAGCCGCTGTCCTCCATCATCCGTGACTTTGGCAAGCGCCTCGGCGTCGGCGCCACAATTGTGCCGATGAGCGACGATCCGGTTCGCACGCGCGTGCGCACCGCCGCCGGCTGGCTCGACTTCCAGCGTTATTTTGTCGAGCAGCAATGTCGGCCGGAAGTGACAGAGTTTTCTTACGGCGGCGCGCCGACGGCAAAGCCGCATCCTGATTTTGTCGCGGCGCTTGCGCACCCCGAGTTGCGTGCTGTCGTGATTTGCCCGTCAAACCCTTTTATCAGCATCGAGCCCATTCTGACGGTGCCAGGTGTACGAGAAGCACTGCTGGCATGCGCTGCGCCGGTTGTAGCCGTTGCGCCGATCGTCGGCGATCAAGCGATCAAGGGGCCGACGGCGAAAATGATGCGGGAACTTGGGCTCAGGATCAGCGCCGAAACTGTGGCACAGCGTTACGCCGATATCCTCGACGGCTACGTCGTCGATGACAGCGACGCCCCTCTTCTCGCCACGCTCCCTATTCCGGCTATTGCGGCGAAAGCTGTGATGGTTTCGCTTGCGGATCGCGAGCAACTGGCGAAAATGACCTTGGCATTGGCCGACGACATCTCGCGGCGTCATCCGCAAGCCGCCGTCATAAAGAAATAGGACAGACGCGATGGTCTGGCGGCGGCAGAAAAGTGTGGTGCGCCGTTCCCGCGTTGTAATGGAAGCGCTCAATGGCCAATGATCGGCGAGTGTCGCAGTCCGAAATCTGGGCGGTCATTCCGGTTAAGGGTGGTGCGCTGGCGAAGCAGCGGCTGGCTGACGCGCTGTCGCCGCGGCTACGGAAGGATTTGGCACTTGCGATGTTTCAGGACGTGCTGGACGCGGTCGCGGGGGTGCCCGAGTTGCATGGCATCGCGGCCGTAACTGCCGATCCGATCGTGGCCGAAATCGCGCGTCGCTCGGGTGCGGAGGTTTGGTCCGAAGGCGCGCATGATGGTCACACCGGCGCCGTGAATGCCGCCGCGCGCCGCCTCGCGGCGACGTCATCCACGATGTTGACGCTACCGGGCGATATCCCGCTGGTATCAGTCGTCGACATTAGCGGCGTTCTGGCCGCGCACCTTCCGGCACCCGCGTTCACCATCGTCCCCGCGTGGGACGAGCGCGGCTCGAACGCGGTCATTTGTTCGCCGGCCGATGTCGTCCCGCTGCGGTTTGGACCGGACAGCTATTTCCCGCACCTCGCGGCTGTCCGTGCGGTTGGACTGACGCCGACTGTCGTCGGCAATGGCGCCATCGCGCTTGATATCGATGAGCCTTCCGATCTTCAAAGCTTCATGAGCAAGCGTTCCGCGACGCGCAGTTGGAAACTGCTTACCGAACGCCGGGCGGAATGGGATCACGAGGCGACCGTGGCGCTCGAATCACAATGAGCAGCTTCGATCGCGCTCTACGCCGTGTCGGGGATGGCGACCGCCTGTCGGACGCCGAAGTCTTTGCCCTTGCGACCGATGGCGACGACCTTCCCGCGCTCATGGGGGCCGCAGCTGCGTTGCGCGACCGTGGCCACGGCAGCGTAATTTCCTACTCACGAAAAGTTTTCATTCCACTGACCCAGTTGTGCCGCGATAGCTGTCACTATTGCACCTTTGCGCACCCGCCCCGGCGCGGTGCGCGCGCCTATTTGAACAAGGAAGAAGTGCTGGCCATTGCCCGCGCCGGCGCGGCGGCCGGCTGCCGTGAGGCGCTCTTCACTTTGGGCGACAAGCCGGAGCTACGCTACCGCGCGGCTCGTGAAGAACTGACCGAACTCGGGCACGACACGACTCTTTCTTACCTCCGCGCGATGGCGGCGCTGGTATTGCAAGAAACCGGCCTCCTTCCGCACCTTAATGCGGGGGTCATGACCGCCGGCGAACTCGCGTCGCTGCGGTGCGTTTCCGTGTCGCAAGGTTTGATGCTGGAAAGTTCGGCGGAGCGGCTTTGCGCACGCGGTGGTCCTCACTTCGGCTCGCCGGATAAGCATCCCGCGGTGCGTCTCGACGTCATTCGCGCCGCCGGGGAAGCGGCGGTTCCATTCACATCCGGGATCCTTATCGGGATCGGCGAAACGCGACACGAACGCCTTGCTGCTTTGCTCGAACTGCGGGCTTTGCACGAGCGATATGGACATTTGCAAGAAATCATCATTCAGAATTTTCGCGCCAAGCCCGGCACCAAAATGGCGCAGCACGCCGAGCCAAGCCTCGACGATCATTTATGGACCATCGCAGCGGCACGGCTGGTTTTCGGCGCCGCCATGAACATTCAAGCGCCGCCGAACTTGGCGGCGGGCGCACTGCAACAGTTCGTCGCCGCCGGGATCAACGATTGGGGCGGCGTTTCTCCCGTGACACCCGATCATGTCAATCCAGAGCGGCCGTGGCCGCAAATCGAAAAGCTGTCCCGAGAAACCGCCAAAGCCGGCAAGGTCCTCGTCGAGCGCCTTGCTATCTATCCGGCTTATGTTGGCCACCCGGACGCATGGCTGGATCGCGGGCTGCGCAGCGCAGTCACGCGAGCGGCGGACGGCGAAGGATTTGCCCGCACCGACTCCTGGATTCCGGGAACGCTGAGTAAAGCGCATCAGGAGCCGCGGACTCCTCTCATCCCTACCAAGCTCGATGGGATCATCGCCACCGCGCTCGCGGGCCGGACGCTCTCCGAAGACGCAATCGTCACCCTATTCGCCGGCCGTGGCGAAGACTTTCACACCGTATGCCAAGCGGCCGACTCGTTGCGCGCGAAGATGTGTGGCGATGAGGTGAGCTACGTCGTTACCCGCAACATCAACTACACCAATATCTGTCATTTCGGCTGCAAGTTCTGCGCCTTCTCAAAGGGCAAGCTCAGCGAGAACCTGCGCGGACGCCCGTACAATCTGAGCCTCGAAGAAATCCAGCGGCGCGCGGTCGAAGCCTGGGACCGCGGTGCGGTGGAGCTTTGCCTGCAAGGCGGCATTCACCCGTCCTATGACGGTTCGACCTATCTTTCGATCTGCCACGCCATCAAAGACGTCTGCCCGGATATTCACATCCACGCCTTCTCGCCTCTCGAGGTCTGGCAGGGCGCGGCGACGCTCGGACTTTCGATCCGCGAGTTTTTGATCCGACTAAAGGACGCCGGCCTCGGCACCCTGCCCGGCACCGCAGCCGAGATTTTGGACGACGAAGTCCGCGCCATCATCTGTCCCGATAAGATCAACACAAAACAGTGGCTGCAGGTGGTCGAGACCGCGCACCTTTTGGGGCTGCGCACGACCGCCACGATCATGTTCGGACATGTCGATCGCTACCAACATTGGGCGCGGCATCTTTTGCGCCTTCGCGAGTTGCAAAGCCGCACCGGCGGTCTCACCGAATTCGTCCCGCTGCCCTTCGTCCCTATGGAGACGCCGATCCACTTGCGCGGTGGCTGTAGGCTTGGGCCGACGTTCCGCGAAGCGGTGCTGATGCACGCGGTCGCGCGGCTTGCGCTCCACCCAGTCCTGAAAAACATCCAGACATCGTGGGTGAAAATGGGACCCGAAGGCGTCGCCGCCTGTCTCACCGCCGGGGCCAACGATCTGGGCGGCACCCTGATGAACGAAAGCATCACCCGCGCGGCCGGCGCGGTTCACGGTGAAGAAATGCCGCCGGAAGCGATGGAAGAAACGATTACGTCGCTCGGCAAACGGCCTCGCCAGCGCACAACACTTTATGGCGGCGCGTCGCCGGATCGAGTCAACGCGTCGTTTTCAGCCGCACCGTTGCGACTTCTACCGGCGCACCCGCATCGTCAACCGCATTTGCAAGCAGCAACCGGCAGCTAAGCCGCGCTGAACTATTTCACCGGGAGGAACAACATGGAGTTTGGTATCACTCTGCCGACCAAGGCCGATTCTTGGAAAGTGGTCGAGCGCGCCGAAAAGCTTGGCTTCAACTATGCGTGGTTCTACGACACGCATTTGCTGAGCGCAGACGTCCTAGTCGCGATGGGCGCCGCCGCCATGAAAACATCGAAAATTAAATTGTGCGCCGGCGTCTTCATTCCATCGAACCGGATTGCCCCGGTCGCCGCCAACGCGCTTGCGACCTTGAACGCATTGGCGCCCGGCCGCATCGTCTTTGGCGTTTCCACCGGCTACACCGGCCGGCGCACCATGGGACTCGGTCAAATTCCGCTCGCCCGCTTGGAGAAATACGTCGAGGTGGTCGAAGGACTGCTGGCGGGAAAGACGGTGGAGTGGTCGGAAGAAAGCGGCCCACACAAGATCCGATTCTTGAATCCTGAGCTTGGGCTCATCAACATCAAAGATAAGATACCGACGTTCGTATCGGCATTCGGACCGAAAGCCCGCGCGCTGACAGCAAAATTGGGCGCCGGTTGGATCGGCAATGTGAGCTATCCGGAGCGCGAAAAAGCGGACATCGACGACATTCATGCAGCGTGGGTGAAAAACGGAAGAAACCTCGCCGATTTCTACGCGTCCGCGAGCTGCGGCGGATGCGTCCTCGACGATGGCGAGCCAGCGGACAGCAAGCGATGCATGGCGCAAGCCGGGCCTTTCGCCGCCATTGTGTTTCACAATCTGGTTGAAATCGATCAGTTCGGCACCATCGTGCCGATGGACGGGCCGTTCCCGTTCCAGGCGGAGCTTGAGGCGTATCGCAAGGTCTACCAGCAATACGAGCCGGCGGACGCGCGCTACCTATCGAACCACCGCGGTCATCTCATGTTCGTTCGCCCGGAAGAGAAACACCTTTCCGCGCAAGTTGTCCGGGCGCTCACCTTTACCGGCACGCGGTCCGAACTGGCCGACCGGGCGCGCGGCATGGCGGCAATGGGTTACAAGCAAATCGCCGTCAACATCGTGCCGGGGCAGGAAGACGACATGCTGCAGCGGTTAGCCGACGTGATGGAAAAGCTTTAGACGATCGCCAATAGCGTGTGTCGGGGAAGGAAACTTTCACGCTACCTGCGCGTTCTTATAGGAACCCACGCAATGGAGGCGAGAATGGATAGCGAACACGTGCGAGGCGCGGCCGATAAGGCTAAGGGCGTCATCAAAGAAACGGCCGGCAAAGTGACCGGCGACAAACAGCTCGAGTCCGAAGGCAAGTTCGATAAGGCCAAAGGCGACATGCACAATGCCGTCGGCAATGTAAAAGACGCATTCAAAAACGCCACCAAGTAGACCGTTTCTGTTTGTCGCGCTTAAGGGGCCGCCCTTCGGGCGGCCCCTTTTATTCGAGCAGGGCCGGGGCGGCAATTCGGCCGACTTTTCGAAATGGCGAAGCTAAGCTGCGCTCGCGGCTTTACCTGCCGCCGCGACACTTGGCTTCACCATTTTATTTGGATCGACCACGCGATCAAATTCGGCCTCGGTGACAAAGCCCAGCTTCAATGCGGCGTCCTTCAGGGTCAGATCGTTGTCCATGGCGTAGTGCGCGATCTTCGAGGCCTTATCGTAGCCGATGACTGGCGAAAGCGCCGTCACCAACATCAGCGAGCGTTCGACGTATTCGTTGATCTTCTTCAGATTAGGCCTGGTGCCTTCGATCAGGAATTTTCGGAAATTTGTGCAGCTGTCGGTCATGATGGTGATCGAGTGGGTAATGTTGAAGATCATCAGCGGCTTATAGACATTCATCTCCAAATAGCCGCCGGCACCGCCAAAGCCCACCGCCACGTCATTGGCCATGACCTGCACGGCGACCATGGTGAGCGCCTCACATTGGGTGGGGTTGATTTTGCCGGGCATGATTGAAGAACCGGGCTCGTTCTTCGGGATTTCCAACTCGGCAAATCCGGCGCGCGGCCCGCATGACATGAGGCGAATGTCATTGGCGATCTTGTAGAGCGACACCGCAAGCGTGCGCATCGTCCCGGAAAGCTGCACCAGCGCGTCATGCGACCCTTGCACCGTAAACTTATTCGGCGCGGTGACAAACGGCAGGCCAGTGAGCTTGGCGATCTCGGCAGCGGCCGCTTCCGCGAAACCCGGCGCCGAATTGATGCCCGTCCCGACCGCGGTACCGCCGAGCGCTAAGCGGTACACGCCTCCGAGGGCGCCTTCGAGCCGCTCCAGGTCATCCGAGAGCATGCCGGCATAGCCGGACCATTCCTGCCCCAATGTCAGCGGGGTCGCGTCTTGCATATGCGTTCGTCCGATCTTGACGATCTCGTCCCAGGCTTTTGCGTTTTTGTCGATGGCATCGCGTAGATCGGTCACTGCCGGAATGAGGCGCTGCTTTACATTGACGGCGGCGGCGATGCACATCGCCGAGGGAAACGAGTCGTTCGACGATTGCCCCATGTTGACGTGGTCATTGGGATGGGCCGATGTATTGCTGCCGAGCGGCGTGCCGGCGATTTGAGCGCATCGATTGGAGATCACCTCATTGACGTTCATGTTGAACTGCGTGCCGCTGCCGCTCATCCAGACGTGCAACGGAAACATGTCGTGGTGCCGGCCGGCGAGGATTTCGTCGCAAGCCTGGACGATCAATTTGCAGCGCTGATCGTCGAGCCGTTTGCCTTGGTTATTAACGATGGCGGCGGCTTTCTTCAGCATCGCGTAGGCCGTGATCATCTCGCGGGGCATCAGGTCTTTGCCGATGCTAAAATGTTCAAGCGAACGCTGGGTTTGGGCGCCCCAGAGCTTATCGGCCGGAACTTCAACAACGCCGAGGCTGTCAGTTTCTTTTCTCATCTCCGTCATGCCTAAGCTCCTTCGAGCATTCCTATGGGAATTCGTCCGCGCCGCGGGTTATGCCCCCTTCGGACAAAGGAATCCTTGGCGCCGGGCTCGAGCATCAGGTATGCGCGGCGCCAGGCTTGGTCATCTATGGGACGCCATCTCTCAATCTTCCCTGACTCTTTACAAGGTAGGATCGCTAATAACTGTTTTCGCTCGAGCCGACTTTTCCCCTGAACACACTGTAAGTAATAACGGTGTAGATCAGCATGAGCGGAAATACGAACAACCCGGCTCCCCAAAACATGAAAGCCAGGCTCGAATGCGGCCCAGCAGCCTCGGCGATGGTGATGGAGAAGGGAATCATGTACGGCCAGAACGAGATCGCGAGCGTGCCGAACGCCGCAATAAAAATCAGCGAGACCATGTAGAAGGGCAGCCCGTCGCGCCGTGTGCGAACGCTTAGCGCGAGTATGATCGCCGCTACTGCGCCGATCGCGGGGAAGACAAACAAATAAGGACGCTCCAGCCAGCGGCTGATGACGCGAAGATTTTCGGCGAGCGCATAGCCGAACACGACGATCAGGAAAACAAACAAGCCAATCGACAGATAGGGAATAAGCCGATAGGCGGATTCGCGAAGCTCGCCTTCGCTCTTTCGCACCAGCCAGCAGGCGCCAAGGAGCGTATAGCCGAGGCACAGCCCGACGCCGCAGATCAAGGCGAACGGACTGACCCATCCGAACTCGCCGCCGATATAGTGGCCGTTAGCGACCGGAAGCCCTTGCACCAAAGCGCCGACCATCGTGCCCTGGATAAAGGCGGCGACAAAGGAGCCGCCGGAAAAGCCGAAGTCCCAGACCGGACGCATGCGCTCGGCCTTGTAACGGAACTCGAACGCCACGCCGCGCAGGATCAAGCCGGCAAGCATGAGCAGCAGCGCCAGGTAGAATGCGGAAAATAGAGTCGCGTAGACGATCGGAAAAGCGCCCCACAGCACGACGCCGCTAACAACCAGCCAAGTCTCGTTGCCATCCCACACCGGCGCCACAGCGGCCATCATCCCGCGCCGCTTTGCTTCGTCGCGCGTCAGGCCAAAGAGAATACCAATGCCTAAGTCGAAGCCGTCGAGCAGAACGTACAGCAGAATACTCAGCGCCAGGACGAAGACCCAGTACGAGACCATGACTATTCTCCCAGAGCTTGCGTCGTGACCGGATCATCAACAACGGAAAGCGGACGGTTGGGGATGGCGTGGGCCGGCGGTTCGGCGAGGCGCCCAGCCGGCCCGATGCGCAGGAGATGGTGAATATAGAGCGCGCCGAAGATGAAAATTAACCCATAGACCGCGCAAAAGACGAGGAGTGAGATCAGGGCTGCATGCGCGGTCAGGAACGGCGTCAGCGAGTCCGCGGTACGCAGCACTCCATAGACCGTCCAGGGCTGGCGTCCGACTTCAGCGGTGAACCAGCCGGTCAATATCGCGATGAATGGCAGCGGAAAGCTCAAGAAGATCCCCCAAAGCAGCAGGCGGCGCTCCTCCAGGCGTTTCCTGACGCTCAGATACGACCCCGCCCAGGCGAGCAGCAACATGACGAGGCCGCAGCCGACCATGATGCGAAACGACCAAAACGGAATGAACACCGGCGGCCAATCGTTCCGCGGAAAGTCGGTCAGACCAACCTCCTTGGAATTGAAACTCATGCTTCCAACCAGGCTGCCGAGAACCGGAATTTTGATCTCGAGATAGTTGGTGTGGGTTTGCTCATCAGGGATCGCGATCAGCACCTCGCCGGCGGGCTGCTCGTCGTGCCAGCGCGCCTCAATGGCGGCGAACTTGGCGGGCTGATAATCGTGGACGTAATCGCCGTTAAGATGGCCGAAAAAGATTTGCACCGGCACCAGGACGGCGGCGAGAAACAGCCCCATCCGCAGCATGACGTACGCCTCGGCGGCAAATTTCCCCCGCAACACGTACCAGGCACCGGTGGCGGCGACGCAGAACGCGCCGGTGATAAAGGACGCGAGCAGCATATGCGGGAAGCGCACCCATAACACCGGACTGAAGACAATCTTGCCCCAGTCCGTCGGCACGAACACGCCGTTTTCGATGACGGTTCCCATCGGCACCTGCATCCAGCTGTTGTTGGCCATGATCCAGAACGCCGACAGCGTGGTGCCCAGCGCTACCATCGCGGTCGAGAACAAATAAAACCAAGGTGGCACGCGCGGGCGCCCGAATAGAAGAATGCCGAAAAAGCTGGCCTCGAGGAAAAACGCGGTGAAGGTTTCGTAGGCCAGCAGCACGCCCTGAATCGGGCCGGTCATGCGCGCCAAGATTTCCCAGTTGGTACCGAACTGGAAGGCCATGACGATGCCGGACACGACGCCCATGCCGAACGTCACACCGAAAATCTTCAGCCAGAAGTCGAACACCACGCGATAGACCGGCCGACCGGTGCCGAGGTGCACAGCCTCGAGAATGGTCAGCCAGCCGGCAAGCCCGATGGTGAAGGATGGAAAGATAATGTGAAAGGAGATCGTGAAGGCGAACTGCAGCCGCGATAATAAAAGCGCGAGATCGTCCATCGGAAGACTCCTGCGTTACCGAGCTGTGGTGCGGACGGCGGGACTCGAACCCGCACAGGGTTTCCCCCAAGGGATTTTAAGTCCCTTGCGTCTACCATTTCGCCACGTCCGCGATTGGGCCGATCGAACGCCGTACTCGCGGCCGCCCTTGTATCACCCGGCGCCCGCGCGCCGGAAGTCGGCACGCCAACCGCTCCCCTTGTTTATTGTTGCTTGTTCTTGGCCGAGGGCGACGGGCGAACAACGCCCCACGGATCGTCCGATGTTTTCTTGTCGGGTATCTTTTTCACCGCCGCATCGTAGTCGCGATCTCTAACCTTCTGCTTCTCGATTTCCTCCGCGCTCGGCGGCCGCTTCGGATTAACAGGAATGCCGAAACTGTCCTGGGCGGCGGCAGGCCCGACAAAAATTGCGACAATGGCGCCCGCTCGGATGAGTTTGCGCAGCATGCTTTGCTCCTCGCCGCCCCACAATTCGGCTCACGAAGCCAGCACTCCATCAGCAACGAACACCTACTCTTTGAGGATATGGCCCCACAGGCCGTCCCAATCGGCGCCGGAAATGTCGGTCACGCGGCCGTCGGCCTCGAAGAATTTGTTCGGCACCTGAAACATGGCGAGCATCAGGCCGCCCTCAGGCGTCCAAGCCACGTGGCGGCTGCCGGGCTCGCGCCAGACGAATTCGCCCGGCCCGACGCTGAGGCCCGCGACGGGCCCTTCTTTGTCCACAAGCTTGCCTTCAAGCACGTAGGTCTGCTCGATCTTGACGTGCTCGTGATCGGGCAAAATGGCGCCGGGCGATAGCCGCATCAATGCGGTCACAACGCCGCTCTCCTTATCGAACAACAGACCCTTCACCTCGCAGCCGGGAAAGCGCGTCTTTTTCCATTCCATTTCGGCGGGCCGCACCACGTGCGAATGAGTGTCGGCGGTGTCGTGCTTGCCCTTAGGTGTGACAGCATCCATGCGAGCCACCTCCTCCTAAAGCCCGGCTTCATTGATCGGCGGTTGGAACGCGAGCCCGGTGTCCCAGGGAAAATAAATCCAGGTGTCCTGCGAGACTTCGGTAATGAACGTGTCGACCAGCGGACGCCCCATCGGCTTGGCATAGACGGTGGCGAGGTGGGCGCGCGGCACGATTTCGCGCACCACTTTCGCGGTCTTGCCGGTATCGACGAGATCGTCGACCAGCAGCACCCGCGCGCCCTGGCCGCCGCCAAGCCCAACGATGGATTGGGCAACGGTTTTGAGGACCTTCAAATCACCCTGGTTGATGCCGGTGTAGCTCGATACGCAAATCGTCTCGATCAGCTTGATGCCGAGCTCGCGGGCGACAATCGCCGCCGGCACGAGCCCGCCACGGGTGATGCAGACAATGGCCTCGAATGGGCCGGCCCCGGTCAGCCGCCAGGCGAGTGCGCGCGAGTCGCGATGGAATTGATCCCACGAGACCGGAAAGATTTTTGCCGGATCGCGCCGCACGGCGGCTTCAAGCGTTTGGGGTGCGGCCTCGGTCATCGGCGGTCCTCGCGGCTAAGGCGAAACTCCTTGCCGATTATCAGACCGGACGCATCAAAGGCAATCAGGGAATCTCGTAGACCATGGTCTCATCGGCGACGCCCCGGAGCGCCGCGAGCTGCATTGTCGGTTGCAGCCCGGAGCTTTCGAGCAGTTTCGCCGAGTTTGTGTCCTCAACCACCGATTTCGTGGCGAAAATCGCGTGCGCGGAGGCAAGCCCCTGCACGCGTGCCGCCACGTTGACGGTATGACCGAAGTAATCCTGGTTATTGTTCAACGTCACGGCCAGGCACGGCCCTTCGTGGATGCCGATTTTAAGAAGCAAATCCTCATTGCCGCGCTCGGCATTGATGTGGGCCATCTCCGTGCGCATGCGCAAAGCCGCCGCCAGCGCCCGGTCCGGCGTCGTGAAAGTCGCCATCACCGCATCGCCGATGGTCTTGACCACGGCGCCGGTTTCGGCCCCGACCACGTCGTACAACACGCGAAAATGCTGGCGCACGAGATCGTAGGCGGCGAGGTCCCCGACGCGCTCGTAAAGCGCGGTCGAACCCTTCAGATCGGTGAACAGAAACGTCAGACTCGTGATCTTGAGGCGTTGGTCGACGTCGAGCGTGTCGGTGTTGTAGACGTCGCGGAAGGTCTGATTGCTCAGAAGCCGCTTGGCAGTCAGGAACGGCCGGCGCTTGCCGAGGAGATTATGCAGCCCGTCAGCGGCGATCCATAAGGCCGGCAGCACGCGGCGATCGGTACGATTCTCCAGTGTCACCCGCAACGGCCCCGGCCGCATCTCGACGGTGCCGACCGGCGCCTTCACCTTGTTGAACACGATGCCCAGCGACTGCCGCTCATGCGTCGGCTCGCCCTTGACGTCGATGAATTGCGTGCCGTGGGTTACCGGATCGAACGCAATAACGAACTGATTGGGGAGCTGCACCGAGAGCACGGCCTTTTCGCCCGGCGCAAGTTCGATCGAATCGACAGTGAAATCGCGGAGGCTTTCGCTGAGCGTCTCCGGCAGGTCGACGCCTGAGCTCCAGAAGATCTGCCGGTAATATTCGACTTCCGGCAGCGTATCCGGGCTGTGGGCTGCGATGCGGCGTACGCGCGGACTGACGGTGAAAGTCACTTCTACCATCTCGTCGAGCGTCGGCGTGTAGCCGGCCGCGCACAGCCCGCAATCGTATTCGTCCCGATTGACGTTCTTGAGAGTAGCGCCGGCGTCAAGAACGCCGCCGCAGCCCGGACAAAGAACATTCCACGACAACTCGAATATGCCGAGCCGGGCTGCGTGCAGGAACGCGGCTATGGTGCACTCTTCCTCGAGATGGTGTTTGGCGGCAAAAGCGAGCGGATTGATGCGGCAAAGCTCGCGATCTTGCGCATCGCGGACCGCAGCTTCGACGGCGCCCGCACACTTAGCGTCTGCCGATTGGCGCAGAACGCTGAAAAGCGCTTCGTTGTCGCTTTCGCTCATTGGGCCCTGCTCACCACGGTCCCTGGAAGGTAGGATTGGGGCCCTGCCCCCGCAAGGCGCATCCCCGTGAGCGGTGCGGCCACCGCCATCACACTGATTTGAGCCGTGACCTTCGTTTCGTCAGATGATCGCGGCTTGCACGCGCTCGAGCATCGTTTCTACCTCGGCTTTTGCCGCGGCGAGTTTTTCCGCATCGCGCGAGCGCAGGACAATGTGCGTATTGGGGCGCCGCTCTTCGTCCATGAACGGATAGGAGCCGATCACCACGCCGGCATGCGCCTTGGCGATGGCGCCAAGCTCGGTGCCGATGTCCCCTTCACGAAGGTCGGCGCGCACGGTCTGCGAGACCATGGCGGTTCCGGTCCTTAATTGCGGCGTCACATATTCGAGCATGGCCTGCATCACCTGTGGGATGCCGGCCATCACAATGACATTGCCGATCGTGAATCCGGGCGCGGCTGAGATCTTATTGAGCACAAGCTCGGCGCCTTTCGGCATGCGGGTCATGCGCAGGCGCGCCTCATTCATCTCGCCGCCGGTTACCGCGAGCCGCTCACGCAAAATCTCAACCGCGCGCGGGTCATGGTCGATCGGAAGGCCGAACGCCTTCGCGACCGCATCCGCGGTAATGTCGTCGTGGGTAGGGCCAATGCCGCCGGTCGTGAAAACGTAAGTGTAGCGGGCACGCAACGCATTAAGCGCGGCGACGATCTCAGGCTCCTCATCGGGAACGACGCGGACTTCCTTCACATCGATCCCGATGGCGGTCATCTGCTCGGCGATAAAGCCGATATTCTTGTCCTTGGTGCGGCCCGATAGGATCTCGTCGCCGATTACAAGAACCGCGGCGGTGACGATGTCGCTTGGCCCGCCGCCTTGCTTCTCGCCATCCGTCGCGCCGGCCATTGGCAAATCTCCACGCCGCACGGGTTTAGCGCGGCGGCCAACGTCGCTCAAGCATGGATGCGAAGCGACGCGGCCCAGTGTATGTTGCGCGCTCGTGTGGCGGTTCAAAAGTCCGCATCATACTTGCCGAAAGCTCGTCATGCGGACTTCCGAACCAAAGCCACACTAGATTTAATAACTTGCTAGGGTCCCTTTGCTTCCGAAGTTCGCAAACGAGGGTGCCGTGGAATTATGCGAACTTCGGAATCGGGACACTAGTGAGGGAGAAAAACGGTCATGGATTTTTCCATATCGGAGCGGCAAAAACACTGGCGCGAACGCGTCGTCGCTTTCATGGACGAGCACGTTTATCCCGCCGTCGAGACCTACGAGCGCCAGGACGCCGAAGGCGAGCGCTGGAAAGTCATTCCCGTTGTCGAGGAGTTGAAAGCGAAAGCCAAATCCGAGGGTCTCTGGAACCTTTTTCTGCCGCCTTCGACCCACGACGAAGACGAGTATCACGGCGCCGGATTGACCAATCTCGACTATGCGCTCTGTGCCGAGCAGATGGGCCGGGTGGCCTGGGCCTCCGAAGTCTTCAACTGCTCCGCCCCGGACACCGGCAACATGGAAGTGCTGCACCGCTACGGTTCGGCGGAGCAGAAACGCAAATGGCTTAAACCCCTGCTCGCCGGAGAAATCCGTTCGGCCTACCTGATGACTGAGCCCGCGGTGGCGTCGTCGGACGCCACCAACATCGAAACCTCGATCGTCCGCGACGGCAGCGACTACGTCATCAATGGGCGCAAGTGGTGGTCATCCGGCGTCGGCGATCCGCGCTGCAAGATCGCCATCGTCATGGGCAAGACCGATCCGTCCCGGCCGCGGCACGAACAGCAATCGCAAATATTGGTGCCGCTCGACACTAAAGGCGTGAACGTCGTGCGCATGCTTCCGGTGTTCGGTTACGACGATGCGCCGCATGGTCATGCCGAAGTCGTGCTCGACAAGGTTCATGTGCCCGCCGGTAATCTCGTCCTCGGCGAAGGCAGAGGCTTTGAAATCGCGCAGGGCCGGCTCGGTCCCGGCCGCATCCATCATTGCATGCGCACGATCGGCGCCGCCGAAGTGGCCTTGGAAAAGATGGCCAAGCGCCTGCTGTCACGCGTGGCATTCGGCAAAAAGATCGCCGAGCATTCGATCTGGGAACAGCGGATCGCCGATGCGCGCATCGACATCGAAATGACGCGGCTGTTATGTCTAAAGGCCGCCGATATGATGGACAAGGTCGGCAACAAGACGGCGCAATTGGAAATCGCCATGATCAAGGTGGCGGGACCGCGCATCGCGCTACGCGTGATCGACGATGCCATCCAGGCGCATGGCGGCATGGGCGTCACCACGGATGCGGGGCTGGCGAAATCCTACGCACACATTCGCACCATGCGGCTGGTCGACGGGCCGGACGAAGTTCATAACCGCGCCATTGCGCGCTTGGAGTTGCGAAAATACACCAACGCGCGGGTGTGAGCGGGCACTACCCGGCGGCTATTTTATTTTCTACGAATAGAAGCTTGAGCTCGTTCTTGCGCACTTTGCCGGTGGCATTGCGTGGCAGCATCTCGGCCGAGAACACGATTTTTACCGGCACCTTGAACGCGGCAAGCCGCTCGGCGACAAAGGCGCGCAGCTGTTCTTCGCTCGCGCCCATCCCCTCTTTCAGCGTGACCACCGCGCCGGGTTCTTCGCCCAGCGTGCGATGCGGGACCGCTACCACCGCGGCGTCGATGACGGCGGGATGCTCGTAGAGCGCGCTCTCCACCTCGATGCAATAAATATTTTCGCCGCCGCGGATCAGCATGTCCTTGGCGCGATCGAGAATGTAACAAAAGCCTTCGTCGTCGAGCCTTGCGATGTCGCCGGTGCGAAGCCATCCGTTGACGAAAGTTTCCGCCGTCGCTTTCGGGTTGCGCCAATAGCCGCGCACGACGTTCGGGCCTTTGACCCAAAGTTCCCCGACCGAGCCGGGCGGCAGCGCGTGGCCGTCCGTGTCGGCGATTTTCATATCGCCCACCGGAATCGCCGGGCCGCAACTATCCGGACGCAGCAAGTAATCCTCCGCCTGGTTCCCGGTGAAAGCGCCTGAGACCTCGGTCATGCCCCACCCTGTCCCTGGCACCGCGCGGGGGAACTTCTCCTTGACCCGGCGCACCAGCTCGGCGGCGGCCGGCGCGCCGCCGTAACTGAAATTCTCCAGCGACGAGAGATCGTATTTGCCGAGCGCGGGATGTTCGATCAATTGCCACGCGATGGTCGGCACGCCGCCCGCGCCGGTGATGCGCTCGCGCTCGATCAGCTGCATCGCCATTTCAGGATCCCATTTGCGCATCAACACAAGCTTGCCGCCGATGGCGAGCATCGGGACCATAGTCGCCTGGCATCCCGTGACATGGAACAGCGGCACCACCAGCAGGCTCGACTTCGGCGGCGCGTTCGGATCTGGCACCGGAATCGGTTCGCCGCGTCGCAGAAAGCTTCGCGCCTGCAAATACGGCCTGATGGGTACCGACGTACAAGTGTTGCGATGGGAGCCGACCGCGCCTTTCGGTTTGCCGGTCGTGCCTGACGTATAAAGGATGGTCGCGTCGTCTTCCGGGTCGAGCGGTACTGCGGGCGGTGGCCGGTCGGGCAAAAGCCGCCAGGATGTTATGTCGCCGAGGATGGATTCGAGCTTTGTGACATTTGCCTTTGTCACATCTTCGCTCTCACGGACCACAAAAATCCGCTCCAGCGCCGCGCATTGGTGCAGGTGTTCGGCGATGCGCTCGAACCGCTCGGGGTCGACGAACGCGAACCTGGCGCCGGAATCGTTCAGGCCATATTCCAGTTCCGCTCCGGTCCACCAGGCATTGAGCAAAGTCGCCACTCCGCCCGCGAGCTGGCAGCCAAAGAACGCCGCAGGCCATTCCGGCAGGTTGCGCATGGCGATGGCGACGCGATCGCCCTTCTTTAGTCCCGCCGCTTGCAGCGCTTCGGCGATCGCGAGCGCAGCGCGCGCAAATTCCTCATAGCTCACGCGCTCGTCGCCGTAGACGACGAAGGTTCGCTCGCCGAACTTGCGGCTTAGGAGGAATAAATCGCGCAGCGTCGATGGTGCATTCTTCCACACCCGTGTGGGCACGCCGCGAATGCTGCGCTCTTCCATCTCGAACGGCGCACCCGGCGCGGTCAAAATCGCGTTGGCCCGCGCCAACGTCACCGCCGGAAATGTCTTTGCCGCCTCAGCTCTACCGGCGCCGGGCTGGTCGGTCATCGGCAGTTCTCCCTTCGCGCCCGTGGCGGTGCTCGCCTACGCAATGGTGACGCCGCCGTCGATGACGATCGATTGCCCGGTCATGAAACTTCCGGCACGCGAGGCGAGCAAGATCGCAGCGCCCGCGATTTCGTCGGCTTCGCCGATGCGGCCGAGCGGCGTCTGCGCGTTTCTCGCTTTCAGCATTTCCGGATTTTCCCATAGCGCGCGGGCAAAGTCGGTACGGATCAGGCCAGGCGCGATACAGTTGACCCGCACGTTGTGCGGCCCAAGTTCGACGGCAAGATTGCGCGACAGCTGCATGTCGGCGGCTTTGGAGATGCAATAACTGCCGATCACCGGACTGCCCCGCAATCCGCCGATCGAAGACATGATGATGATCGAGCCGTCCTTGCGGGCGACCATGCCGGGCGCCACCAGCGTTATCAGCCAGTGATTGGAGACGATGTTGTTGTCGAGAATCTTGCGCAGTTGCTCGTCGGTGATGGTGTGCATCGGTCCGTAATGCGGATTAGAAGCTGCATTACAGACCAGCACATCGATCTGGCCGAATGCGGCGATGGTTTCGTCGACGAGGCGTTTTAAGTGCTCCTTCGCCGAGATATTGGCGGCAAGCGCCAGCGCGCGCCCTGCGCCGTATTTGGCATTGATCGCGTCGGCCACTTCGGCGCAAGCCGCTTGGTTGCGCGAGGACACGACTACCCTCGCGCCATGCTCGGCCATGCGTTCGACAATGGCGCGGCCGATCCCGCGCGATGAACCGGTGACGACGGCGACTTTGCCGTTCAAGTCGAATAGCGACACGAGCGTTTCCTCCGCCACGACCATTATGTATTTTGCACTTAAGTTTATTCAGGGCTTGGCCGAAAGCATAGCCACACCGTGAGGAATTAGCCCATGGCCGCGATCAATGCCGTAACCGATTTGACGCGCGAGGGCGATATCGCGCTCGTGACTATCAATAATCCGCCGGTCAACGCGCTTTCCGCCGATGTGCGCAACGGGATTCGCGACGGCGTCACGCAAGCCGCCACCGACCCCGCCGTGAAGGCCATCGTCGTCATCTGTGCCGGCCGTACCTTCATCGCCGGGGCCGATATTTCAGAATTCGGCAAGCCGCCGAAGGGTGCAACCCTTCCCGAGCTCCAGGCGGCCCTGGAAGGCGGCCCGAAGCCGATCATCGCCGCCGTCCACGGCACGGCGCTCGGCGGCGGATTCGAAGTGGCGCTGATGTGCCATTATCGCGTCGCCGTACCCTCGGCGAAATTCGGCCTTCCCGAAATCAAGCTCGGCCTCATTCCCGGCGCCGGCGGCACCCAACGCTTGCCGCGGTTGAGCGGCATCGAAAATGCGCTTGATGCCATCCTGACCGGCACGCCGTTTTCAGCCAAACGGGCGCTCGAGTGGGGCGTTGTCGACACCGTCGTGGAGGAAGGAAAGCTGCGCGAAGGCGCCATTGCGTTCGCACGCAAAGTTATTGATACGCACATGCCGCTCCGCCGGATTCGCGACCTCAACGACAAGATCGATGCGGCCCGGGGACATCCGGAAATCTTCGAAAAAATCGAGCGCGATTACGCTCGCCGTTACCGCGGCTTTGAAGCCTGGCGTTCGGCTTTGCGCGCGGTCAAGGCCGCGATTGACCTGCCGTTTGATGAAGGCATGAAGCTCGAACGCCAGGCGTTTCTCGATCTTATTCCCACCCAGCAATCGCAGGCGCAGCGTTACGTGTTCTTTGCCGAGCGCAAAGCATCGAAAATTGCCGATGTGCCGGACGACACGCCGGTATTGCCCATTAAACGCGTCGGCATCATCGGCGCTGGCACCATGGGCGGCGGCATTGCGATGAACTTCCTCAATGTCGGCATCCCGGTGACGATTGTTGAAACGGCGCAGGATGCGCTCGAGCGTGGAGTCGGCACGATCCGGCGCAATTACGAAAACACCGCCAAGAAGGGACGCCTGACCCAGGCCGATGTGAGCATGCGCATGGGGCTGCTCAGTCACGGGCTGAAACTCGACGCGCTGTCCGACTGCGATCTCGTGATCGAGGCGGTCTTCGAAAATATGGACATCAAGAAAGAAGTCTTTGGCAAGCTCGATGCGATCGCGAAGAAGGACGCGATCCTCGCCTCCAACACGTCCTATCTCGACGTCGATGAGATTGCGTCGGTTACCGGCCGGCCGGAACAAGTGCTCGGCATGCACTTCTTTTCGCCGGCCAACGTTATGCGCCTTCTTGAAGTGGTGCGCGGTCAAAAGACCGCGAAGCCCGTCATCGCCACCGTCATGCAGCTCGCGCGCAAGATCGGCAAGGTCGCGGTCCTGGTCGGCGTCTGTCACGGGTTTGTCGGCAATCGCATGCTGAGCCAGCGGCAGCGCGAAGCGCAAAAACTCATCCTCGAAGGCGCGATGCCGTGGGATGTCGATCGCGTGCTTTACGATTTTGGGCTTCCCATGGGCCCCTTCGCCATGAGCGATCTTGCCGGGCTCGATATCGGCTGGTCCAAGGAAACCAGCAAATCCTCCACCATTCGCGAAATTCTTTGCGAGATGGGCCGGCGCGGGCAAAAGACCGGCGCCGGATTTTACGATTACGACGAGGCGCGGAACGCCAAACCGTCGCCGGTCGTGGAAAAGATTGTTCTCGACTTCGCGGCCAAGAAAGGCATCAACCGCCGGAGTATATCTGACGAGGAAATTCTCGAGCGCTGCATTTATCCGATGATCAACGAAGGCGCCAAGATCCTGCAAGAAGGTATCGCGCAGCGCGCCTCCGACATCGATATCGTCTGGATCAACGGCTACGGCTGGCCGGTCTATCGCGGCGGTCCGATGTTTTATGCCGATCTCGCCGGCCCCGAGAAAATACTGGCGAAGCTGAAGGAATTCGAGGGCGCCATGGGAGCCGACTTCACACCAGCGCCTTTACTCGAAAAGCTGGTCGCGGAAGGAAAACGCTTTCAAGACCTCTGACGACGCCCGGCTCATCCATTGCCAGTGAGATAGACGATGGCGCGGGTCACCGCGGTCGTCGCGATGGCGAGCGCATGCGATACGCCGCCGAGGTCAAGCCCAAGCGTAGCGCCGAGTACCGGCAGCACGATGAATAGCGCCAGCAGAATGGCGATACCGAACGGCTCGAGCTGCGCCAGCACCCTTCCCACCGGGACCGGCAGAAGGCCGACAAGAATGCGGCCCCCGTCCAGCGGCGGAAGCGGAAATAAATTGAACACGGCCAATACGATGTTGAACAGAACGGCGTTGCGCAAGTTGGCCGCGAGCCAAAGGGCGACCGTGTCCGGCAGATAACGGACCAGATGAAACGCGAGCGCGGCGATGATCGCGAGCGCAATGTTCATGGCCGGACCCGCGGCCGCAACCAGTATCATACCGACCCGCGGCGAGCGCAGCGCGCGGAAGTTCACCGGCACCGGCTTGGCGTAGCCAAACAAAAACGGCGAATGCAGCAACAACAGCATGCCAGGCAGCAAAATCGTGCCGACCGGATCGATATGCTTTAACGGATTGAAACTGACGCGCCCGAGCCGCCAAGCGGTATCGTCGCCGAGAAGATGCGCAACGAAGCCGTGCGCCGCCTCGTGAAAAGTGATGGC
>DAIUEQ010000019.1:0-28826 GCA_036845025.1 Xanthobacteraceae bacterium
CGTCCTCGGCCGTGGAGAACACCTGGCTCTTCTTGGTCGGGATCGTGGTGTTGCGGTCGATCAGCCGGGTGAACACGCCGCCCAGCGTCTCGATGCCGAGCGACAGCGGCGTGACGTCGAGCAACAGCACGTCCTTGACGTCGCCTTGCAGCACGCCGGCCTGGATCGCCGCGCCGACGGCGACGACTTCGTCAGGGTTGACGCCCTTGTGCGGCTCCTTGCCGAACAGTTGCTTGACGACCTCTTGCACTTTCGGCATGCGCGTCATGCCGCCGACCAGAACGACCTCGTTGATATCGGCCGCGCTCAAGCCCGCGTCCTTGATCGCTTGCCGGCACGGCTCAATGGTCTTCTGCACCAGATCGTCCACCAGCGCCTCGAACTTGGCGCGCGTGAGCTTCATGGTCAGATGCTTCGGACCAGAGGCGTCCGCGGTGATGAATGGCAGATTGATTTCGGTCTGGGTCGTCGAGGACAGCTCGATCTTGGCCTTTTCCGCCGCCTCTTTGAGGCGTTGCAGCGCGAGCTTGTCGCGGCGCAGGTCGATGCCCTGCTCTTTCTGGAATTCGTCGGCCAGATAATTGACCAGCCGCATGTCGAAATCTTCGCCGCCGAGGAAGGTGTCGCCGTTAGTCGACTTCACCTCGAACACGCCGTCGCCGATCTCGAGAATGGAAACGTCGAACGTGCCGCCGCCGAGATCATAGACCGCGATGGTTCCGGTCTTGTTCTTGTCGAGTCCATACGCCAACGCCGCCGCGGTCGGCTCGTTGATGATGCGTAACACTTCAAGGCCGGCGATTTTGCCGGCATCCTTGGTGGCCTGACGCTGGGCGTCATTGAAGTAGGCCGGGACGGTGATGACCGCCTGTTCGACCTTGCTGCCGAGATAGGCTTCGGCAGTCTCTTTCATCTTCTGCAGGATGAAAGCGGAAATCTGTGAGGGCGAATAGGTCTTGCCCTCGATCTCGACCCAGGCGTCGCCATTCGAGGCGCGCACGATCTTGTAAGGAACGAGCTTCTTGTCCTTCTCCACCATCGGGTCGTCATAGCGACGGCCGATCAGGCGCTTCACCGCAAAAATTGTCCGCTCGGGATTGGTGACCGCCTGGCGCTTGGCCGGCTGGCCGACGAGCCGCTCGCCATCGTCCGTAAAAGCGACGATCGACGGGGTCGTGCGCATTCCCTCCGCGTTCTCGATGACCTTCGGCGTCTGCCCTTCCATGACGGCGACGCACGAATTGGTAGTCCCGAGATCAATACCGATGACCTTGGCCATGGTTGTTAATCCTCTCTTGCTCGGCAGGTCGGGCTGGCCCTAATGGCGCCCTTGTCCGACCCCCTTTGGTCTCATAATAGCCGGCGCTATTTGGCCGGCGATTTCCCTTGGCTCATATAGGAGAGCGCTACCGGGCCGCAAGGCAGGTGGCACCGTGGCGCGCTCCATAAACCGCTGCCGATGCTGACAAACCTTGAGCGAGCCGGTGCATGAACCCGAACCCAGACCCGAACCAAGACTTGGCCGGTCTTCGCATCTATCCCGGTTATTTCGATCGCGCCGCGCAGACCAAATTGCTGGACGCGATAGACCGCGTGTTGGCGGCGGCGCCGTTGTTCGCGCCACGCATGCCGAAATCGGGCCGGCCTTTCAGCGTCCGCATGTCGAATTGCGGATCGCTCGGCTGGACTTCGGACGAACGCGGCTACCGCTACCAGCCGACGCACCCCGTAACCGGGCTATCCTGGCCGCCGATGCCGGAGCCGCTCATTGCGCTTTGGCGTGAAGTTGCCCAATACGCCGATCTCCCCGAGGCTTGCCTCATCAATTTCTACGACCGGACCGCAAAAATGGGACTGCACCAAGATCGGGACGAGGCGGATTTCGACGCGCCGGTCGTCTCGATTTCGCTTGGCGACGATTGCCTGTTTCGTGTCGGCGGGCGACAACGCCGCAATCCTACCAAATCCGTTCGCTTAAGCTCGGGCGATGTGCTTGTGCTTGGCGGCGACGCGCGCCTTGCTTTCCACGGCGTCGATCGGATCTATCCCGGCACGTCGAGCTTGCTCGCCGATGGCGGACGGATCAATCTGACGCTGCGCCGGGTGACGCGAGAGTTCGCTAACTCAATGTCCGCGCAAGCGGAAGCAAAGGCTCGGCACCATGCCTGATAGCAAGTGCAAATCGGCCGCGTCCGTCATCGCGCTCGTCGCGGCCCTGGCGCTCTCTCTTATCGCCGCGCCGGCGCTGGCCACAGATACGGTTTATCCGGTTGGCTCGCGCGTCGGGCTTATTCCACCGGCTGGTATGGTGGCGAGCGACAAATTCGTCGGCTTCAACGATCCCAACGCAGAGGCCGCGATTCTCATTAACATCCTGCCGGCGGCGGCTTACGCGCAAATCGAGAAGACCGTGGATGGCGAAGCAGCGAAGCGACAGGGCGTCCACCTGGACAAACGCGAGCCCATCACTTTGAGCGCCGGCAAGGGCCTGCTGCTCAGCGGCTGGCAAGTGACCGAAGGGTCTCGTTTCCGAAAGTACCTTTTGCTTCTCGCGGCTGACGATCTCACGGTGCTGCTCACTATCCAGGTCCCCGATCAGGACACGCTGTATCCCGATAAGGCCGTGCGCGCGGCCCTGGCGACATTGACCGTGCGCGAGAAAGTCCCGGAGGCCGAGGAACTCACGCTGCTGCCTTTTGAGGTCGGCGATCTCGCCGGATTTCACATCGACGGCGTTTTACGCGGCCGCGCGGTCATGCTCAGCGACGCGCCGGCAGCCGGCGAAGTCCGAAAGGACGATTCGGACAATAACGCACGCCCGCATTTCCTCATCGCCGCCGTGCCCGGCGGGCCGAGCGATCCGGCCGACCGCGCCAATTTCGCGAAACTTTCCTTCGACGAGATCGGCGGGATCAAGAACGTCCACCTCACCATGTCCGAACCGCTGCGCGGCGGCGGCCAATCCGGCTATCAGACCATGGCGGACGCGCAAGACGCCCGCACCGGGGCGGACGTCAAGGTCGTGCAGTGGCTGCGGTTCGGTGGTGGCGGATTTCTACAGATGATCGGAATTGGGCCGGTCGATTCCTGGACCGCAGTTCTCGCCCGGCTGCGGACGGTGCGCGACAGCGTCGAGTTGAAATGACGAAGGGGCGCGCTGCTAAGAATTGCCGGTGGAGTTGTCGTTCGATGCCGCACCGGGCGCCTGCTTGGCGGCGCCTTTTGACACCCCGACCAAAGCCGGCCGCAATACGCGCTCGCCGATCTTGTAGCCCGGCTGCATAACCTCGACGACGCTGCCGGCCGGCACCGAGGCATTCGGCACTTCAAACATCGCCTGATGAAAGTTGGGGTCGAATTTCTCGCCGCGCGGATTGAATTGCTGCACGCCGTTCTTGTCCAGCGCCTTTTCCAGCTCGCGCTCGGTGAGCTCCACGCCTTCGATAAAGGCTTTGACGCCGGGTTCGGCGCTAGCGCGCAGGGCCGGCGTCAGAGCCTCCAATGCGCGGCGCATGTTATCGGCGACGCCGAGCAGATCCCGCGCAAGCGCCGTCACGCCATAGACGCGCGCATCCGTGACCTCGCGCGCCGTGCGTTTGCGCAGATTTTCCATCTCCGCCAGCGTCCGCAGCAGCCGGTCCTTAAGCTCAGCAAGCGCCGCCGAATCGCCTTCGGGTCGCGTGGCTTGCTCGGAACCCGACGGGGCGTCCTGTTGCGGAGCTGCCGCGTCCTCAGCACGCGCGGTTTGTTCCGTCATCTTAGTATCCATCCGTTGACTGTGCCGGATATCAGGGCTCGGTCGGTAAAAATCAAGCGCACGGGAGCGTCCCCCGCCCGGAAGCAACCTCCGTCCTTATCGTTGAAGAACCGCTAAAAACCGCCGCGGCCTCGGGCCCCGGCTGGCACACCGCACCAGCGTTATCGGGCCGAATCGGCGAGCCGTTGCAGCGCCGCGAAATGCGCCTGGCGGATTTGCGGATTGAATAACGACCAGGCCTCGGCGAGCTTCAGCGCCGACGCCGCGGCGAGGCCCTGCGCTTTATAATCGGCATAGGCTCGTGCGGCGGTATCGTAATCGTCGCTCGCCGCTGCCATCGCGATCTCCCGCAGGCTCAAAGCCATGCCCCGCGCCGCAGCGCGAGCCGCCAGGCGCTCGCTTTGGCCGCCGCCTACACTGGTATCGTTGCGGCCCGGGAAATACTCACCGAGCTCGCGCCATTCATTGCCGACGACGTCGACGGTGAGCGCAATCACCGCCTTGTTGTGCGCTGGGATCGCAGTGTCGAGCACCGCGCCCAAGTGTCCGATCTCATCAAGCTCGGCTTGAACGCTATTGCGGCTTGTCGGTTCGGACGCGTCGCCAACCGCGTCGAGATAGGCGACGAGATCGCTTTTTTCGTCGGCGGCAAGACCGAGATCGAATAGGTGGTCGAAATGCCCGATCACTTGCGCGTAGCTGTCGTAACGGCCGTCATGGAAATACGGTGCGTTGAAGTCGGCATTGATCAAACTCGGCGTCTTGAAGCGGCCGCCGGTCCCGACGTCGTGCACCTGATGGTCGACGAAGGCGTTCCCCGGCTGGTGACAAGATGCACAGGTCATCGCCGCGTCGTGCCGGAACGGCTTATTGAAGAGCGCTTCGCCGCGCTTGGCGGCAGCGGACGCCGCGCTGGTCAGGATACCGTCGGGCCCAAGCTTCGCATTGGGCAGAAACGAAATATCTTCGACGTAGGCGACGAGCGCATCCAGAATCTCGGCCGACGGCTCACGGCCGGCAAATTCGTTGACAATCACGTTGCGCACAAAATCGCGCAGCGACGCAAAGCGCCCGTCGTGGCCATAGGGCGCGAGGTGTTTCGCGCCGCGCAAGCTTGGTGGCGTTACCGGATCAAAAACGCCGTTATCCGACTTGGGCTCGAACACCGCGTTGGTTGTATCGATGGTGCCGGGCCGGCTGGACAGGCCGGGGATGAATAATTTCGGATTATTGTGGCCCTGCTGATGACACGTGCCGCAGCTCATCCCGGCCTGCCGGGCAACGCCGCCGAGAATGTCCGGCGATGAGAACAAGAGATCGCCGAAATTGACCAGATAGGAGCGCTTGCCCCCGGCAAGCTCGGACGCAAATCGCTCGGTCGGTTGGTCGAGCTGTTCCGTGTTGAGTTCGGTCCCCGGCGGCAAAACGCTTTCGCGGCTGGTGATGGGCGCTGATTTCGCACCGGCCATCGCCAGCGCCAGCGTTGCGGCCGCGCAGCAAGCGATGGCGTATGGAACGGCGCGCGTCACTCGCCAAGCGCCGGCTTTTTGAGCTTTAGCTTGCCGGCCGCGCTCTGCAGCAGCACGGCCAATTCCTCCCCGGCCTTTTTAAGCGCGGGCTGATCGACGTTCTTCATCTCCGGCACGCTCACGAGCTTTTCGACGTCTTCGATTTTGTCGGTGATACGCCCGGCAAGTTTTGGATCCCTCGCTTGCAGGGTCGACGCAAAGGCCAGCTTGTAAACGGCTTCGATGCCCGCGACGTTTTGCTGGATGTCGTTGAGCGACGTGCCGGAATACGGCGATTCTCCGCCCTTTGATTTGTTCTCGCCGACCTCGTAGGCGAGCTTGGTCGCGCCGTTGAGCAAACCTTGCGGCTCGAACTGATATTTCGGCGCCGCGAGCCGGGCGTTGAATGCCGCCAAATCGGCGACGAGCTTGTCGGCCGGCGCTTTGACTTCTTCGAGCTTGCCCGAGAACAGTGCGGCCTCGATGGCGTGATACCCTTGTTTGGCATCGGGCCAAGCGTCGATCGCTTCGTCGAGTTTGGGGAAGAATTCGCCGGTTATCGGCTCGGCGGCTTCCCAACCCTGGCGCGACGCAATCCATGCCGCCTGGGCAGCCTTGGCGTCGCCCGCTTTGATCGCCGCTTGCAGGCTTTTGCCGCCCGCCAGCGCGCCGCCGATCTTTTCCGCCGCAAAAGCTTTGTAGTCCTTGGCGCCGGCCGCGAGCGTATCGGCGGCGGCGATAGCACCGGCGACCGCGAACGCGACACAGCAAGAGGCGACCACCGCAACGCCCGTACGTGCGACGCGCGCCTCGGTGAGCAACGTGAGCGGTGAAGGCATGGATCGTCCCGCGGCAAATGATTGCCGCAGACTTGATCGCAAACGCGACCGGCGTCAACGAAAAGCGTGTGTCAGATCAATAGGTTAGAATTATTCAAATTCCAGTCTACGGGCTACGCGTCACCCCGCGAGCAGCTTGCTCACCATCTTGGCGGTGTAGTCCACCATCGGAACGATGCGCGCGTAATTGAGCCGGGTCGGCCCAATCACACCGAGCACGCCGACAATTTGACCCGACGCGTCGTGGTAAGGCGCGACAATGGTCGAAGAGCCCGACAGCGAGAACAAATTATTTTCCGAGCCGATGAAGATGCGCACGCCTTCGGCTTGTTCGGCGCGGCCGAGAAGGTCGATGACCTCACGGCGCGTTTCCAGGTCGTCAAATAACAGACGCACGCGTTCCAGGTCGGCGAGCGCCTTTAAGTCTTCGAGCAAATGCGCCTGACCGCGGACGATGAGTTTGCGCTCGTCGCGCTCACCACCTGACCAGCTGGCAAGCCCGGCAGCGACGATCTTTTGCGTCAGCTCATCGAGTTCGGCCTGGCCTTCTTTGAGCCATCGCTCGATCTCCGATTTGACCTCGGCTAGCGTGCGACCGCGGACCCGCGCGTTGAGATAGTTGGCCGCCTCGATCAGCGCCGACGTCGGCAAGCCGGCCGGAATGTTGAGCACGCGGTTCTCGACTTGGCCGTCTTCGGCAACGAGCACCACCAGCGCCCGCTCCGGTTCGAGCCGCACGAATTCGATGTGCTTGAGGCGCTGGTTCGATTTCGCCGTCAGCACCACGCCGGCGGCGCGGCTCAGCCCGGACAGAAGGCCCGAAGCTTCGGTCAGTACCTCCTCGAACGACTTCGATTGTCCAGCGACCTGGGCCTCGATGGTCTTGCGGTCGGTCTCGGACAAATCTCCGATCTGCATCAGTGCGTCGACGAAGAAGCGCAGCCCGAGTTCGGTCGGCAACCGCCCGGCCGAGATGTGCGGCGCATAGACCAGACCGAGTTGTTCGAGATCCGACATGACGTTGCGCACCGAGGCCGGTGACAACGCCATGGGCAGGATGCGCGCCAGGTTGCGCGAGCCAACCGGCTCGCCGGTCGCCAAATAACTCTCGACGATTTGGCGGAAGATTTCGCGCGAGCGTTCGTTCAGCTGCGCGACGCTGAGCTGACTCGATGCTAGCGGGTGATCATGGGCGGCCAAGACGACCTCTTCACGCGGGCAGTAGCGCCGGTGCAGGCGCTGGTTCGGCCTCGTCGAGCCGATCGGCGGATTTCAACAACCACAGTGTTGCAAGCATGGGAAGGGCATATTTGTCCCAGGCCACATGGGCGCAAGCCAGTAACACCGCGTTGGCATAAAGCATCAGGCCGCCGATGGAGAGCGGCCGCAACCTCAAGACAGCAACAACCGCCAACGCCCAAAACAAGACGACCCGCGCCGGCGCCGGCAACACGGATCGCACGGCAATATCCAAATAGCCCATGGTCGGCACCGGCGGGTTGATGTTTTCGATAGGCGGAAAAAACAAAAACAGCAGCGTGACCGCGGCCGCGATCGCGATGGCTCCGCGTCCCGGCGCCAGCAAAGGAGTAATGGACCGAAACAGGATGCATTCCACCACGACGAAATAAAATCCGATGCAGGTTAGGAAATAGAGGCCGTGTTCCGGATAGAGGTGACCCGCGGCGATGTTCTGCGCATGCAAGGCGGTCTGCGGCGCAAAACCACCAAAGAAAACATACCAGCCGGCCAGTGAGAGAATAGCAATCGCCGGAGCGATCGCCTCGCTGCGCAATCCGATTTGCTTAAGCCGAGCCTGCAGCAAAACTCCGCGCGCCAACAAAGCGAGCGGAAAGGCGACGACATATTGCCGGCAGGCGATACCGATGATGAAGCAAACGGCGGAGGTCCATAACCGTCCGCGCAGATAAAGCGCAACGCCGCCGACGACGCATAACACCGCAATCGGATCGGTGTAGAGATGCGTCCCGACCAGCACGAAGTAAGGAAACAGAATGAGTCCCGCGGCGCAAAGCAGCGCCCGCGATGAAAAATTGCCAAGCGCACCGATGATGACAAGGATCGCGAATGAGCTTGCGGCGTTGATAGCGCGGCCAACAACAATGCCGCCATGAAAGGCGTATTCAAGACCGCCGAAAATCAGAAAAGGCAGCGGCGTGCTCAACTCATTGTAGGTTTGCAACTGACCAAGCGTCGGCGGCCCGTTTTGAAAAAGCGCAACCGACGCCGGCCAGAAATGCAGTTCGTCAGCGCGAATAGGAAACCGCAGGAAATCGAAGCCGGCGAGCAGCGCAAGGAAAACGACGGCGACGGCGGCGAAAAACCAGATCCGCTGCGTCCGTGACGGCGGCATGACGGCTCGTTCCGTTAAGGTTTTCGCCGCGACCCCTTGCATACCCGACCGTAGCGGCAAGGCGCGCCACGTGGCAATCACGCGGCCGGGCGCGTCATTGCCCTTGTGAGGCGTAAGGCTTCCCTACTACAAGCCTTCCCTACTAAAAGACTGCCGTCACGCTTTACGGCGCACGGACAAGGAGCGTTGAAGATGCGGCCGAGCCGCCGACAGCCCGACGAATTGCGGCCGGTTTCGCTGGAACGCGGCGTGGTCAAATTCGCCGAAGGCTCCTGTTTCGTCCGCTTCGGCGACACCCACGTATTGGTCACCGCGACGCTCGAGGATCGCCTGCCGCCGTGGCTCAAGGGCCAAGGGCGCGGCTGGATCACCGCCGAGTATGGCATGCTGCCGCGGGCCACGTTGGAACGGACGCGGCGCGAAGCCTCGGCTGGAAAGCAGAACGGCCGCACCGTCGAAATTCAGCGCCTGATCGGGCGCAGCCTGCGCACCGTCGTCGACCTCAAGGCGCTTGGCGAGCGGCAGATCACCATCGACTGCGATGTCATCCAGGCCGACGGTGGGACGCGCACCGCTTCCATCACCGGAGCCTGGATCGCACTCTACGACTGCATCGCCTGGATGAAGACAAGGCAGATGATCGAGCAAGACGTGCTGCGCGACCATATAGCGGCCATCTCCTGCGGTGTTTGCTCGGGCGTTGCGGTGCTCGATCTCGATTACGCCGAAGATTCGCAAGCCGAAACCGACGCCAACTTCGTGCTCACGGGGACGGGCAATATCGTCGAGGTGCAAGCCACCGCCGAAAAAGTTCCGTTTTCCGAAGAGCAACTCACCGCGCTGCTCGCGCTGGCGCGCAAGGGCGTAGCCAAGCTCATCGATTTGCAGAAAATGGCGGTGATGTGATTCGGACGCCGGACGACAGATGAGGGACGAACAAGAAACACCTTCCGTCCTCTGTCGCCCGCTCACCGGCCGTGTGGTGATCGCCACGCATAATTCCGGTAAACTCGCCGAAATGCGCGAATTGTTGGCGCCGTTCCAGATCGAGGCCATATCAGCACGTGAAATGGGCCTGGACGAACCGGAAGAAACCGGCACAAGTTTTAGCGAAAACGCCCGCATCAAGGCGTGTGCGGCAGCGCTTGCGTCGGGACTGCCGGCTTTCGCCGACGATTCCGGACTTGTTGTCGAAGCGCTCGACGGTGCGCCGGGAATTCATTCGGCGCGCTGGGCCGGCCCCGACCGCAATTTCAGCCGGGCAATGGGCGAGATTGAAAACAAGCTGCGGGCGCAAGGCGCGACCACACCGGAAAGCCGCAAGGCGCATTTCGTCTCGACGCTGTGTCTCGCCTGGCCGGATGGCCACGTCGAAGAATTCGAAGGCCGCGTCGACGGCACACTGGTTTGGCCGCCGCGCGGCGACAAGGGATTCGGCTACGATCCGATTTTTCTTCCTGGCGGCTACGAGCGCACCTTCGGCGAGATGACGAGCGAGGAGAAACACGGGTTGCCGCCGAGGGGATTAGGTCTCTCGCATCGTGCCCGCGCCTTTCGCAAGCTCGCGGAGGCCTGTCTTGAGCGATGAACCGGCGGCCTTTGGCGTTTACGTGCATTGGCCGTTCTGCCTGTCGAAATGCCCGTATTGCGACTTCAACAGTCATGTGCGCCGGACGCCTATCGATGAACCGCGCTTCGTGCGCGCCTTCGCCGCGGAAATCGCAGCCACCGCGGAACGCGCCCCCGGCCGCACCGTTTCCACGATCTTCTTCGGCGGCGGCACGCCGTCGCTGATGCAGCCAAAAACCGTCGCGGCTTTGCTCGAAGCGATCGGGCGGCATTGGCGTATCGCCGCCGATGCCGAGATCACCCTCGAAGCGAACCCGACCAGCGTCGAGGCCGAACGCTTCCGCGGCTACCGCAGCGCCGGCGTCAACCGCGTCTCACTTGGCGTGCAGGCGCTCGACGATCGCGTGCTGGCCGAACTCGGACGGCTGCATACCGCCAAAGAAGCTCTCGCGGCCGTTGCCGTCGCGCGTCAATCGTTCGAGCGTTACTCGTTCGATCTGATCTATGCCCGACCCCAACAGACGCCGCAGGATTGGGCGAAAGAACTTAAGCTGGCCTTCGCCGAGGCCGGCGATCATCTCTCACTGTATCAGCTCACCGTCGAACCGGACACGCCGTTCGCCGCCTTGCATGCCGCGGGCAAGCTAAAAACTCCCGACGATGATTTGGCGCGTGCGCTCTATGACACCACGCAGGAAGTTTGTGCCACACACGGCATGCCGGCTTACGAAATTTCCAACCACGCGCGGGCCGGCGGTGAATGCCGGCACAATCTCGTTTATTGGCGCGCGCATGAATATGCCGGCGTCGGGCCGGGCGCACACGGCCGGCTCGATATCGACGGCGATCGGCGCGCGACCGCGACGGAAAAGCGTCCCGAAGCGTGGCTCGAGCAAGTCGAGCGTCGCGGCGACGGCCTCGTCACCGACGAGGTGCTGACGCGCGAAGAAGCCTCCGACGAGTTTTTGTTGATGGGCTTGCGGCTGACCGAGGGCATTGATGTCGGGCGCTACGAGGCGTTTTCCGGCCGCCCGCTCGACCCGGAACGCGTCGCGGCGCTGCATGAGGCCGGTCTCGTCGAGACCGTGCCGCCCGACCGCCTGCGCGTCACCCTTCCCGGTTTTCCGATACTCGACGCGGTTGTCGCGGATCTCGCCGCCTAAGCAGCTAAATTCCGGAAGCGCCGAAACTGCGCGGCGCGGCCGCGACGATTTGCGGGCCCGACGGCGTCACCTTCAGCACCGCCAGTCCGCGCTCGTTTGTTCCATCGGCGCGGAAGCGGAACAGGCCGTCGATTCCGGAAAAGCCCGAGGGGTTGGTGAGGATTTCCGGCGAGAAGCGCTGCGGTCCTTGCGTCTTGACCAGAGCCGCAATGAGCGCCACGGCATCGTAAGCCAGCGTTGCCGTGCGAACCGGCTGTTGCTTGTAGCGTGCGGCGTAGCGGTTGGCGAAATTGCGATAGCCCGCCGCGTCGGGCGCCGCATACCAGCCGCCATCGAGCGCGGCTGTGGCGTTGATCCGCGGGTCATCGCCCCAAAGCCCAGTGCCGAGAAGCTGCAGGCGTTTGACGTTAACGCCGTCGGCGACCAATTGCTGCGCGACATCGGGCACCGCGTCGCTGCCGTCAGGAAGGAACAGAGCGTCGGCGTGGGCCGCCGCGTCGGCGACGCTCTTGATCGGTCCCGCCATGGCGGCCTTGTCGTGCGGATACCGTGAGATCGCTACGATTCGAGCGCCGCGGCGCCCGACTTCTTGGCGAAACGCCGCCTCCACCACGGAGCCGTAAGGATTATCGGGGATCAGCGCCGCGTAAGAGCGTTTTCCGACCGAGTATGAATATTGCACGATGCGCGCGACGTCGGTTTCCGGAAGGAAGCTGAGCAAATAAACGCCCGGAGAGGCGACGTTGGCGTCGGTCGAAAAGGCGATGACCGGAACGTTGCGGGCCCGCGCAACCTGCCCGACCAGGGTCACCGATTGGGCAAACAGCGGCCCGATGATGATCTCGGCACCTTCGGCGAGTGCCTGTTGCGCGGCTTGCCGCGCGCCGTCAGGGCTGCCGGCGTCGTCCTTCACCAGAAGCTGGACATTCGGGGCGTTGAATTCCGCGAGCGCCATATCGGCGGCGTTGCGCATAGCCGGGCCGGCGATTCCGGCATTGCCCGCCGCCGACAAGGGAAGGATCAGCGCTGCCTTGACCTGGCCGGTACCGAGCGTGGCGGCAGGCTGCGCATTTGGCGCCGGCGTCGTGGAGAATGAGGAGAAGTAGCTGGAATTCGAGGAGCATGCCGCCAGCAGGCCGGCACCGCCAGCCACCAGCGCCGCGACCCATGCGCGGCGCGTCGCGACCAGCCCCCGATCCCGAAATTCCCCGGACACAGCGATTCTCCCGATGGCCGGCAAGGATGCCTGGATATTAGGGCAGCGCCAATCTGTCATTCTGGCGACGAATGGTTAACCAAGCCGAAAAGGGCGGAACGCGTAGCTAACATGACGGCCGAACGGCAGCCCGCTAGGGTATCGGAATGGACGATGCGCTTGCCAAGCGGTCCGGCCGCGCCTTGCGACCCCCCGGGCGGTACGTGGTGCACGGGCATAGTTTTGACGCCGACAGCATCGCTCCCGGCCTTCATATCGTATCGACTCCCATCGGCAATCTCGGCGACATCACGCTCCGCGGACTGGCGACGCTGGCGGCCGCCGACCTGATCGCCTGCGAGGATACCCGCGTCACCCGCAAACTCACCGATCGCTACGTTATCGCCACCCCGCTCACACCTTATCACGACCATAATGCGGCGGCGGCGCGGCCGAAACTGCTGCAGCGGCTGGCCGATGGCGCGGCGATCGCGCTGGTCTCCGATGCGGGCACGCCGCTGCTGTCCGACCCGGGCTTCAAGCTGGTGCGCGCCGCTCAAGAAGCCGGCCATAGCGTGACTGCGCTGCCCGGCGCCTCGGCGCCGCTTGCCGCCCTCGTCGTGGCTGGCTTACCGACCGACGCTTTTTTCTTCGCCGGCTTCTTGCCGCCGAAACAAGCCGCGCGGCGCGCCCGGATAGACGAGCTCGCGACTATTCCGGCGACGCTGGTGTTGTTCGAGACGGCGCCGCGGATTGCGGCGGCGCTCAGCGATCTTGCCGCCGGGCTGGGCCAGCGCGAAGCCGCGGTCTGCCGTGAACTCACCAAGCTTCACGAAGAAGTCCGCCGCGGCGATTTGGCCACGTTGGCGCAGAGCTTCGGAGAAGCCGACACCCGTGGCGAAATCGTACTCGTGATCGCACCGCCGGCCGACGCACCGCCCGCCGAAATTGGCGATGCCGACCCACTGTTGCGCGCGGCGCTAACGCGGGCTTCGCTCAAGGACGCCGTCAGCGAAGTCGCGCAGGCGACCGGGCTGCCGCGCCGCGAAGTCTATCGGCGCGCGCTTGCGCTCGTGAAGGAAGAACCGGAGCCATGATGCGGCCGGCAAAGCCGCGGGCCCGGCCAGAACCGCAGCAGCGGCGCGTCGCCGCATTCCGGCTTGGCCTTTCCGCGGAGAGCCGCGCCGCCATGCTGCTTATGGCCAAAGGCTATCGGATCGCCGCGCGGCGTTTCAAAACGCCGTTTGGCGAAATCGATATCGTGGCCCGGCGAAGGAACGCGCTCGTCTTCGTCGAAGTCAAAGCGCGCGATCATGCCGACGATGCCGCCATGGCGGTAACCGAACGGGGCAGGCAGCGCATTCTTGGCGCCGCCGAGCTCTGGCTGGCGCGGCATCCCGGCGACGCGCAACGCCTCATCCGCTTTGACGTCATTCTCATCACGCCGGGGAAAATGCCCCGGCATTTGGCCAACGCGTTCGATGCGAGTCGTTAAGCGCGCTTTGCGGTGGCCATAGCCGACGAAGCCAAAATTGCGTAAGAGCGTGAAATTGTCGGCGGCGGCGAAAACCCCATGCCCTTAAACGTGGCAGTACAGATGGACCCGATCGAGCGGATCAATATCCGCGGGGATTCCACATTCGCGCTGCTTCTGGAGGGCCAACGCCGCAAGCATAGGCTGTCCTATTACACGCCGGATCGGCTGTCGCTGCGCGGCGGAAAAGTCACGGCTTCCATCAGGCCTCTGACGGTGCGCGATACCGCCAACGATCATTTCACGCTCGGCGAGCCGCAGCTGACGGATCTTTCGACCTTGGATGTGATTTTGCTGCGCCAAGACCCGCCGTTCGACCTCGCCTACATTTCCACCACCCACATGCTTGAACGCGTCCATCCGCGTACGCTTGTGGTCAACGATCCCGCGCAGGTGCGCAACGCGCCGGAAAAAATCTTTGTCACCGAGTTTCCGGACTTGATGCCGCCGACCCTGATCACCCGCGATCTGGAAGCGATCAAAGCGTTTCGCGCCGAGCAAGGCGACATTGTGATGAAGCCGCTCTACGGCAAAGGCGGCGAAGCGGTTTTCCGTGTCGCGCGCGAAGACATGAATTTCGGCTCTTTGTACGATCTCTTTGTCACCATGTTCCGCGAGCCGTGGGTGGTGCAGAAATTCCTGCCGGCGGTGAAAGACGGCGACAAGCGCATCATCCTCGTCGACGGTGAATTCGCCGGCGCGGTCAATCGCGTGCCGGCGCCCGATGATTTGCGTTCCAACATGGTGCGCGGCGGCGTTCCTAAAGCCACCGAGTTAAGCGAACGCGAGCGCGAAATTTGCGCGCGGCTCGGACCTTCGCTGCGCGAGCGCGGGCTCCTCTTCGTCGGCATCGACGTGATCGACGGTTTTCTTACCGAGATCAACGTCACTTCGCCGACCGGCATCCGCGCGGTGAAAAACCTCGGCGGACCCGACATCGCCGCGCTGATCTGGGACAAGATCGAGGAAAAGCGGAAGTAGCTTTAGAACATGATCCCGACAAGTGAATGCCGGTTTCGGATAAGACCGTGCTCCACGAAAAGCCAGGGTGAGACGACACCTAAAGAAAGAGCGTAGCGCCCTAGCCCGCCGCCACCACCGGCTTGGCGGCACCAAATCCCGTCACCGACGCCTTCCCGATGGTCAGCACCAAACCCGCAGCGATCAGGCACATCGCACCGGCGACAAAGAAGGCCGGCAAATAGCTCGCGTATTCGGTGCGGGCAAAACCGGCGCCGAACGCGGCGCAGGCCGCCCCGATCATGTGGCCGGCGAAAATCCAGCCGAACACAATACCGGCGCGCTCACGGCCGAAGCGATCCGCGGTCAACTTCACCGTCGGTGGAATGGTCGCGATCCAGTCGAGGCCATAGAACACGGCGAACAGCGACAGGCCGTAGAAACTGAAACCGGTGAACGGCAGATAGAGCAGCGACAGCCCGCGCAGGCCGTAATACCAGAACAACAGCCAGCGATTGTCGAAGCGGTCGGATAGCCAGCCGGAGCCGATGGTGCCGATGAAATCGAACACACCCATCATCGCCAGCACGCTTGCCGCGGTCACGGCCGTCAGGCCGTAGTCAGCGCACAGCGTGATGAAGTGAGTCTGGATCAGCCCGTTGGTGCTCAGGCCGCAAATGAAGAAGGTCGCGAACAGCACCCAGAATTGCGGGACGCGGGACGCCTGGCCGAATACGACCAACGGCGACCCGAGCAGCGCCAAAAGCCCCCCAGCGGCTGGTGCGGGCGGGGTCACGACAGTTTCGCCGTAGGCCGGCAGATTGAGGTCGCTCGGCCGATCGCGCATCAGGACGAGAACAACGATCGCCGCAAAGGCGAGGAATCCGCACACGACAATCAGCGCGGCACGCCAGCCGAGATGTTCGGTCAAGCTGGCGATCAACGGCAGGAACAGCAATTGCCCGGTCGCCGAACTAGCCGACAGCATGCCGACCACAAGTCCGCGCCGCTCGGTGAACCAGCGAGCCGCGACCGTTGCGGCAAGAACGATGGCGGTCAGCCCGGTGCCGACGCCGAGCACCACGCCCCACAGCATGATGAGCTGCCACAACTGCGTCATGGCGAGAGAAACGATGAGGCCTGCGGCGATTAGCGCCAGCGCGGCGATCATGACCCGGCGCAGTCCAAAGCGGTTCATGAACGCGGCCGCGAACGGCCCGAACAACCCGAACAGCAGAATGCGCAACGCCAGCGCCGTGGAAATGGCCTCGTTGCTCCAGCCGAATTCGTGCTGCAGCGGGACGATCATCACCCCCGGCGCGCCCATGGCCGCAGCGGTGACCAGCATGGTCAGGAACGTCACCGCGACGACCACCCAACCGTAGTAGATTTGGCGGCTTTTCAGGGCGGCAGCGAAGGCGTTTGAGATCATGAATGTCTCGGAGATTACTGGCCGATCCAGTTTAGATGATGACTGTCATCATTCGCTTGCTTATTCATGACGGCCGTCATATAACTTGTCAATGGTTGTTTTCCAACACGCATAGCGCAGGTGCATTATGAGGGTCAGCCGCGAACAAGCCGCCCAAACGCGCGACCGCATTGTTGAGGTAGCGAGCGCGCTGTTTCGCGCCAAGGGCTTTGGCGGGGTCGGCGTCGCCGATATTATGAAGGGCGCCGACCTCACGCATGGCGGCTTCTACGGACATTTCGGCTCCAAGGACGATCTCGCAGTGGAAGCGAGCCGCCGGGCGCTCGCCGCCTCGGCCGCACGCTGGCAGCGCATTGTCACGGAAACCCGCGACAAGCCCTACCCGGCGCTGATCGAGCATTACCTGTCGGTGCGGCATTGCGGCGACCCGGCGTCCGGCTGCGCCCTATCAGCGCTCGGCACCGACGCCGCGCGCGGCAGCGCCGGCCTGCGCGGGGCGTTCGCCGAAGGCTTGCAGCGCTTCGTCGAAATTCTCACCGACGCACTTCCCGGATTTTCCAAGCCGGCGCGGCGGCGCAAGGCGATGGCCGCCATGGCGACCATGGTCGGCGCAGTGACCTTGGCGCGGGCGGTCGACGATCCCGCTCTGTCCGAAGAGATCCTCGACGCCGCCCGGCAGGAATTACGGACGGCCGCCTACCGGTGAGTGGCCCCTCATCGTTGTTCACTAAATGTTCTTGACGCAGCCCGAGGTTGCGCTACTCTAGGCGCGCTAGGGGCGGGACATGGTCCAGCGCGTTTCCACCGTGGCTTTCGAGGGCATCGAGGTTCAGCCTGTCGATGTCCAAGTCCAAGTCGCGCCCGGCATGCCGGCCTTCACCATTGTCGGTCTTCCGGACAAGGCAGTTTCCGAAGCACGCGAGCGCGTCCGCTCCGCTTTGATCGCGTCGGGGCTCGCGCTGCCTGCGCGGCGCATCACCATCAACCTCGCGCCGGCCGATCTGCCGAAGGAAGGTAGCCACTACGACTTGCCGATTGCGCTCGGCCTTATGGCGGCGATCGGCGCCATTCCACACGACGCGCTCTCGGGCTTTGCCGTTCTCGGCGAACTCGGCCTTGACGGGTCGATCGCGCCAGTCGCCGGCGTCCTGCCCGCGGCCATCGGCGCCAACGCGCGCGGCGAAGGCTTGATCTGTCCGGCGCGTTGCGGGCCGGAAGCCGCTTGGGCTAGTCCGGAAATTGAGATCATCGCCGCGTCGTCGTTGATCCAGCTCGCCAATCATTTCAAAGGTACGCAAGTACTGTCGCGGCCACAGCCCAAAATCCTCGAAGCCGAAGGCGACGCGCTCGACCTCGCCGACATCAAGGGTCAGGAAAGCGCCAAGCGCGCGCTCGAAGTCGCCGCCGCGGGCGGCCACAACCTGCTCATGGTCGGGCCGCCCGGCGCTGGCAAATCGATGCTGGCGGCGCGGCTTCCGTCCATCCTGCCGCCGCTCGCGCCAGCCGAGCTTTTGGAAGTCTCGATGGTCGCTTCGGTCGCCGGCGAAATCGAAGGCGGCGCGCTGACCAATCGCCGGCCGTTCCGGGCGCCGCATCATTCCGCCAGCATGCCGGCTTTGGTCGGCGGCGGCCTGCATGCGCGGCCCGGTGAAATCTCGCTCGCCCATCACGGCGTGTTGTTCCTCGACGAGCTGCCGGAGTTTTCCGCGCAGGCGCTCGACTCGCTGCGCCAGCCGCTCGAAACCGGCGAAGTCTCGATCGTGCGCGCCAATCATCGCGCGACCTACCCGGCGCGCTTCATGCTGGTTGCCGCCATGAATCCCTGCCGCTGCGGCCGGGCCGATGAACCGGGCTTCGCCTGCCGGCGCGGCAGCAATGCGCGCTGCTCGGCCGATTATCAGGCGCGCATTTCCGGACCGCTGCTCGATCGCATCGACCTGCATATCGAAGTGCCGGCGGTCACCGCGGCCGATCTCATCCTGCCGCCGCCGACCGAAGGAAGCCGCGATGTTGGCGAACGGGTCGCGCGGGCGCGCGAACGGCAAGCGGCGCGCTACGCTGCAATCGGATTACCGCATGTGCGCAGCAACGCCGCGGTGTCGGGCGCCATTCTCGAAGACGTCGCCCGGCCGGAAGCAAGTGGACTTGCATTGTTGCGCGAAGCCGCCGACGCCATGCGGCTCTCGGCGCGCGGCTATCACCGCGTGCTGCGCGTCGCACGCACACTTGCGGACCTCGATGGCGCCGACAAGGTCGGCCGCGTGCACATCGCCGAAGCGCTGTCGTATCGCGCGCTGGCCGACGAAATCCGGCGCGCGGCGTAAGCCGCGCCGGTAGAAATCCGTCGACAATCGTATGAACCGCCCTCGATTGGCTCAGCCGCTGGCGACGCTGATCCCGCCGCGCATGCCGATCGCCGCCAAAAACTCCTGCCTGGTTTCGGCATTGTCGCGGAACACCCCGAGCATGCGGCTCGTCACCATGGTGACGCCGGGTTTGTGGATGCCCCGCGTCGTCATGCACTGGTGCGTGCCCTCGGCGACAACGGCAACGCCGTGCGGCTTCAGCACCGATTCCAGACAAGACGCAATCTCCGCGGTCATCTTCTCCTGAATTTGCAACCGGCGGGCATAGACTTCGACCAACCGCGCCAGCTTGGAGATTCCAACCACGCGGTTGCGCGGCAGATACCCGATATGCACGCGCCCGATGACCGGCGCCATGTGATGCTCGCAATGCGATTCGAAGCGGATGTCGCGCAGCACCACGACTTCGTCGTACCCGCCGGTTTCATGGAATGTGCGTTTGAGATAGGCGTTCGGATCGTCGTTGTAGCCGGCGAACCACTCCTCATAGGCGCGCACCACGCGGGACGGGGTGGCGCGAAGCCCCTCGCGATCGGGGTCATCGCCGGCCCAGCGGATCAGCGTGCGCACGGCCGCTTCCGCCTCTTCGCGGCTCGGTTTCTCCAGCGCTGCCGCCTCAGTCGCTTTCGCGCGTGAGCGCTTTGCATTCACGACATTATCCATTCACGTTCTCCGGCCATCATCCGTCGGCGGCTTCCCTTGGACCGCAATGTTAACAAAGCATCAACCCTAGCTCCAACCGTTCCGCTTGCGTGCAAGGGATGCGCAAGATTCATAGGCCCAAACTAAGCATCACAAGCAAGGACGCCAACGTGGCATAATCGATGCCGCGGCCGCGCGTGCCAGGCGGAATGGGATCATGCGCCAGCGCACGACGCTCGGAAAACCCGCCATTTTTACCCGCCGCGTTCTGCTGTTCGTCGTGCGTGCGGCGGTGCTGGGCTCGATGTCGTTCGCGATCGGCTTCGGCTTCCTGGTCGGCGCCACCTCGCGCGCGGCCCATTATGACCCTCACTTATTCGCGATCGGCGTAGCATGGCTGTTCGGCGGCGCTTGCGGGGCCTTAGGCATCATGGTCTCCCGCATTCGCCAAATGAAGCAAGACTTGCGCGACCTCGAAACGAAACTCGACGACGCGTCCGACCGCAACTGGGAAATGAGCGAAGCCCAGGAGCGCGCCAAAAGCTTTTTCGAGGCGCAGGATGATTTGATCGCGCGCCGCGACGAGGGCGGCGCCATCACCTACGTCAACGAGGCATTCTGCCGGCTCGCTGGACGCACGGCGGAAGAACTCACGGGGTCCAGTTTTGCGTTGCCGGTGCTCGAGCAGGGCGAAAGCACCCTGCTCGCCGATGGCACGCGCGCATACGACCAGAAAATCGCAATCAGCGACGAAGTGCACTGGATCGCCTGGCGCGAGGTGACCATTCGCCGAGGCCGTGGCAGCGAAGTACAGAGCGTCGGCCGCGACGTGACCGATCGGGTGGGCGCCGAGCATGCGTTGGCCGATGCGCGCGACCAGGCCGAAGCAGCCAACCGGGCCAAGTCCGGCTTCCTCGCCATGGTTTCGCACGAAATCCGCACGCCGCTAAACGGCATCCTCGGCATGACTGAACTGCTTTCCGACACGCCGCTGACCGCGGAACAAATGACTTATCTGAAAGCGGTGAAGACCTCGGGTGCGAGCTTGTTGTCGCTGATCGAGGAGATCCTCGATTTTTCCAGAATCGAAGCCGGCCGGCTGGCGCTCGCCGCCGAGCCGTTTCCACTCGGAGCGATGATCGAAGAAGTGGTCGAACTTCTCGGTCCCCGCGCCCAGGCCAAGGGGCTCGAGATTTGCGGCTATGTCGACGAACGCTTGCCGGCGCGCGTCATCGGCGATCCGTCGCGGCTCCGCCAGGTGTTGTTCAATCTTGCGGGCAACGCGATTAAGTTCACCGAATGCGGCGGCCTGTCGATCGTCGCCGCGCCGGGCGAGCAAGCGGGTGAAGTGTTGATTTCGGTGCACGACACCGGCATCGGGATTTCGGCCGCCGACCAGGCGCGCATTTTTCTTGAATTCGAGCAGGGCGAAAGTGGACCGGCGCGGCGCTTCGGCGGCAGCGGGCTTGGCCTCACGATTTCCAGGAAGATCGTGGAAGCCATGGGCGGCGCGATCGCGGTCGAAAGCGGCGGCGAGGCCGGGGCGACGTTCCATGTCCATCTGCCGCTGCCGAGTGCCGACGATGCCGCGGAGCGGCCATTCGCCATACCGGAGCTGACCAACGAAAACGTGTTGATTGTCGCTCCCGGCCCTCTCGAAGCTTCGCTGATCGCGCGCAGGCTTGCCGGCTGGGGCGCTCGCACCAAGATCGTCCCCGACGAGAAAGTCGCCGCGACCCTGTTACCCGAGCAATTGTGGACCAGCGTGCTCATCGACCACGCACTGGGAGCGCAGGCCTGCGCGGCGTTCGCGCACGCTGCCGCCGCAATCCCGCGACGGCTGGTTTTGGTCACGCCGGCGATGCGCAGCGAGCTCGCCGTCCTCAAAGACGCGGGCTATAGCGGCTACCTCATCAAGCCTGTGCGCGCCGCTTCGCTGGCCGCGCGGATGTCGACCGATGACGCGTTCGATCTGGCCGCTGCCGAAGCGTTATCGGCGCCGAGCACGGCGCCGTCCGCGGGTGGCCTCGCGATCCTGATCGCCGAAGACAACGAGATAAATGCGCTGCTCGCGCGGGCTTTGCTGCTCAAGATGGGTCACCAGCCGATTGTCGCTACGAACGGCATTGAGGCGATCGAATTCTGGCGCGCCGCGCGCGCCTCCGGCACGCCGTTCGATCGCGTGTTGATGGATGTGCACATGCCGAGCCTAGACGGCTTGGAAGCGACCCGGCAGATACGGGCGCTGGAAGCAGAAGCCGGCGCCGCCCGGACGCCCATCCTGGCGCTGACCGCCAACGCCTTCGCCGAAGATCGCGACGCCTGCTATGCAGCGGGCATGGACGGTTTTTTGGTCAAGCCGCTCGACCGCGACAGCCTGGCGGCGGCGCTTTCCTCCGGTGCGGCCGCGCTCGCGGCATAATCACAATCGGCGCAGCGCGACTTCCTCGACTTCGTGGCTTTCGCCCTTCTTGAGAATGAGATCGGCGCGCGGCCGCGTCGGTAAGATATTTTCGCGAAGGTTCACGAGATTGATGCGGTTCCAGATCGACGTCGCGGTATCGACGGCCTGCTCGTCGGAGAGCCGCGCATAGCGATGGAAGTAAGATTTCGGATCGGCGAAGGCGGTGCCGCGCAGAGCTAAAAACCGCTTGACGTACCACGACAGCAGCACGCCTTCGTCAGCGTCGAGATATACCGAGAAATCGAAAAAATCAGACACGAACGGCACTGCTTTGCCGTCTTTGGGCAAGCGGCCGGCCTGCAGCACGTTAAGGCCTTCGACCACCAGAATATCCGGACGGTCGATCTCGATCCATTGGTTCGGAATGACGTCGTAGACCAGGTGAGAATAAACCGGCGCGTGGACCGGGCGGCGGCCGGCCTTGATGTCGGAAAGAAAGCGCAGCAGCGTCGGCAAGTCGTAGCTTTCCGGAAAGCCCTTTTTCTCCATCAGCCCTTCGCGCTCGAGCACCGCGTTGGGATATAAAAATCCGTCGGTGGTGATCAGATCGACTTTGGGAACGTTGGGCCAGCGCGCCAGCAGCGCCTGCAGCACGCGCGCCGTCGTCGATTTGCCGGCGGCAACCGAACCGCCGACGCCGATGATGTAGGGCATCTTGGCGTCTTCAGTGCCGAGGAAACCCTGTTGCGCCCGGAACAAGCGCTGCGTGGCGGCGACGTAAAGCGACAGCAGCCGCGATAGCGGCAGATAAATTTCCTCGACCTCCGAGATATCGAGGCGGTCGTGCAGCGAGCGCAGCCGCGTGATTTCCGCGGGTTCGAGCGTCATCGGCGTGTCTTCGCGAAGCTTCGCCCATTCGGCGCGCGAGAAAGCGCGATACGGCGAAACATCCGGCTCGGTACGTTGCTCCATCGCGATCGCCCTTAGCCGCCTTTGCGCGCCGCTTTTTCGTCAAGCCCGGATTGGCGCGTCCGTTCCGCCAGCGCCGCTTCCACTTCGGCAAGCGACACGCCGCGGGCATGGAGCGTAACCAGAAGATGGTAGAGCAGATCGGCAGTCTCCGCGATCACTCGATCCCGATCCTCGGCCACCGCGGCAATGGCGACTTCGATCGCCTCTTCGCCGAACTTCTTGGCGCAGTGATCGACACCGCGATCGAGAAGCTTGCGCGTGTAGGATTTATCCGGCGCCGCTTCGGCGCGGTCCCGGACACGCTGTTCCAGATCGTGCAAGGTAAACGCGGTCATAAGGTGCTTCCTTGGCCGCCTCCTTAGCATCTCTCCCTGCAACCGGGGAGAGGCGCTATGTAAGGTGGCGACGACGATTATTCAGGGCTTTGAGCTAAGAACCGCGATGACCGCGCCTTATCTCGACTTCTGGTTCGATTTCGCCTCGACCTACTCCTATCCGGCGATCATGCGGGTTGGCGCATTGGCGCGCCGGGAAGCCGTTGCCGTTAACTTTCGTCCGTTCCTGCTGGGACCCATTTTCAAGACGCAGGGATGGAACACGTCGCCTTTCAACCTTTATGCCGCCAAGGGCCGCCACATGTGGCGCGACCTGGAACGCACATGCGCCGGGCTCGGCCTTGAGTTCCGGCGGCCGGAGCCATTCCCTCAATCGAGCGTTCTCGCGGCGCGGATTGCTCTGGTCGGTCTCGGCGACAAGTGGGGGGAAGATTTTTGCCGGGCGGTCTTTACCGCCGAATTTGCCGAGGGACGGCGCATCGACGAGCCGGAGACCATGCGCGGCATTCTTGAAGGTCTGTCGGCCGACACCGTCGCCGTACTCGAGGCGGCGCAGACCACCGCGATCAAAGATCGGCTGCGCGCGGAAACAGCGAAGGCGCAAGAGCTCGAGGTTTTTGGCGCCCCAAGTTTTTGCACCGCCGACGGTGAACTGTTCTGGGGCAACGACCGGCTCGAGGCGGCGCTCGCCTGGGCGAAGCGCACCGGCTAGTGGAGCGGATTTGACATTCGCTACCAACCCGCCCGCGTTAGAATCGGACCGCGAGCCCGAACTCGATCACGGATCAAGCCGCATCGGCAGGCCGGCCCGTGCCATGTATTCCTTGGCCTCGCGCACCGAATGTTCGCCGAAATGAAAGATCGACGCCGCCAGCACGGCGCTGGCGTGGCCGTCGCGCACGCCTCCAACAAAATGGTCAAGCGAACCCACGCCGCCGGAGGCAACGACCGGTATGGACACGGCATCGGCCACCGCGCGCGTGAGCGCAATGTCGAAGCCTTTTCGCGTGCCGTCGCGATCCATGGAAGTCAAAAGGATTTCGCCGGCGCCGAGCGCGGTGACCTCACGGGCATATTCGATCGCGTCAAGACCGGTTGGATGGCGGCCGCCGTGGGTAAAGATCTCCCAACGGTCGGGCGACGCGTCTGGTGAGACTTTTTTGGCGTCGATGGCAACGACAATGCATTGGTCGCCAAATTTCTCCGCCGCTTCCTTGACCAAAGAACGCCGCGCCACCGCCGCGGTATTGATGGACACTTTGTCCGCTCCGGAAGCGAGCAGCACACGAATGTCCTCGACGGTTCGCACGCCGCCACCGACCGTCAGCGGCATGAAGCACGCTTCGGCGGTACGCCGCACCACATCAAGCATGATGTCACGATCCTCGTGGCTCGCCGTGATATCGAGGAACGTCAGCTCGTCGGCGCCCGCGTTGTCGTAGGCGATCGCCGCGGCGACCGGATCGCCGGCGTCGCGCAGATTGACGAAATTGACGCCTTTGACGACCCGGCCGTCTTTTACGTCAAGACAGGGAATGACGCGGACCTTGAACATTTTCAGGCCGCCTGTGCTGCGCCGATCAGCTTAAGCGCCTCGGCGGCATCGAGCCTGCCGTCGTAAAGCGCACGGCCGACAATGGCGCCGGCGAGCTTTTGCGCCCGCGCCGCGAGCAGCGCACGCACGTCGTCAAGCGAGGCAAAACCGCCGGACGCGATGACGGGAATGGACAGCGCGTCGGCAAGCGCGATGGTGGCGTCAAGATTAAGCCCCTTGAGCATGCCGTCACGCGCAATATCGGTGTAAACGATCGCGGCAACCCCGGCATCCTCGAAGCGGCGGGCGATTTCAAGCGCGGCAAGCTCGGACGTTTTGGCCCAGCCCTCGACCGCCACGTTGCCGCCACGCGCATCGAGCCCGACCGCGACCCGGCCAGGAAAGGCTTTCGCGGCTTCCTTGACCAGGCCCGGGTCGCGCACGGCGGCGGTACCGATAATCACCCGCGCGACTCCCTTGCCGAGCCAGGCTTCGATGGTGGCGCGATCGCGGATACCGCCGCCGAGCTGGACTGGAATTTTCACCGCGGAAAGAATGCCCTCGACCGCGCCTGCGTTCATCGGCCGCCCAGCAAAAGCGCCATCGAGATCGACAATGTGCAGGTATTTAAATCCCTGCGCCGCGAACGTTCGCGCCTGCTCCGCGGGCTCGCGGTGAAAAATCGTCGCCCGCGCCATGTCGCCTTGCTCAAGACGCACGGCCTCGCCGTTTTTCAGATCTATGGCAGGAAACAGAATCACGGCGTCCACGTGAGGAAATTAGCGATCAGCGCCAAGCCGAGTTTTTGGCTCTTCTCCGGATGGAATTGGGTACCGACAATGTTGTCGCGCGCGACAATGGCCGTGACCGGGCCGCCGTAATCGGCTTGCGCGACCAGATCGGCACGGTTCGCCACCTTCAACTCATAGGAATGCACGAAATAGGCGTTGAGCCCGTTCGCGCCGAGCGGCAAGCCTTTCACCAGCGCGTGCTCGCGGGCAAGTTCGAGTGTGTTCCAACCCATGTGCGGGATTTTCAGCCTCGGATCGGATGGGGCGATGCGATCCACTTCACCCGCGATCCAGCCCAGACCCTCGGTGACCTCGTATTCGCGGCCGCGCTCGGCCAGGAGCTGCATGCCGACGCAGATGCCGAAAAATGGCCGGCCGCGCGCGTGCACCGCCTCATCAAGCGCCGCGATCATGCCGTCGACGGCATCGAGGCCGCGACGGCAATCCGCGAAAGCGCCAACGCCGGGCAACACCACCCGATCGGCCGATGCCACCACAGCCGGATCGCGTGTCACCACAATCGTCTGTTCGGCGCCGGCATCGCGCGCTGCCCGCTCAAACGCTTTCGCCGCCGAATGCAGATTGCCCGAACCGTAATCGACAATAGCGACACTCACCGGCTACCGCTTTCAGGCTCGGGAAACAGGCCGATAATGTCATGCGACTGGGTGAGCGGCGGCAACACGGAAGGAACCGGCGGTGGCTCGGCGCGCCCGATTGGGGCGCCACGCACCCAAGTGTCATAGAAGCGCCGTTCCGCGTCTTCCAGATCGTAGCCGCTGACAACGCCGATATTCTTCCAGCCACGGTGCGCCAGCGAAAACCGCCGCAACGAGGCGGCCTCGACCGCGACCAAGAGCGATATCAAGAGCTGCACCAGGATAATGCTGCCGGTGCCGAAGCCGGTATAGTGCATGGCATTTTCGATGGCGACCGCGGCCACGGCGTAGATCAGGAAGACCAGCCACAGTCCGCGCCACAGCAACCACAGCGGCGTCAGCAAAAACGCCCAGACATAGACGCCGTCGCGCACGAAAACGAAACGCTCCGGGTCGGGTAGGTTCGCGGTCGCCCGCAACGGCGGTTCATGAACCGTGAAAACAGGCATGGCTTGTTCCAGTACTCGCGACCTGGTGGTCCTAACATTTGGGCTTCGAGAGCCGACTTTGGCTCAGCCGCTGAGCGTGCCCTTGGTCGAGGGCACTTCATGCGCAGCGCGCGGATCAATCGCAACCGCCGCCCGCAACGCGCGGGCCAAGCCCTTAAAGCATGACTCAGCAATATGGTGATCGTTAGTGCCATAAAGCGTCGCGACGTGCAGGGTTACGGCCGCGTTCATGGCGAAGGCCTGAAACCACTCCTGCACCAATTCGGTGTCGAACGGGCCGACCTTGTCGCGCACGAATTCCGACTTGAAGACCAGAAACGGCCGGCCGGAAATATCGATCGCGACGCGGGTCAGCGCTTCGTCCATGGGCACGTGCACGTCGGCGTAGCGGGTTATGCCCTTCAGGTCGCCGAGCGCCTGCCGCACCGCTTGGCCGAGCGCAATGCCCACATCTTCGGTGGTGTGGTGCTGATCGATGTGCAAATCGCCCTTGGCCTTGATCTCCAGATCGATCCGCGAATGCCGCGCCAGCAGATCGAGCATGTGATCGAGAAAGCCGATACCCGTGGCAATGGAGGCTCGCCCCTCGCCGTCGAGATTAACCGCGACTTCGACCGCGGTTTCTTTCGTGGTCCGTTTCACCGATGCCGTGCGCATCATCTTCTCCGCAACGCGCGCCTTTTATCAGGGCTTTGAGCGCTTCGCCAATCGCCGTGGCGCGCAATTGCAATGAACGGGGCCAAGTCCTAGATCATGCTTAAGCGAAGGCTCCCCAGCACATGCAATCATCGAATTCCGGCTCCTCCGGCCTTTGGCATGGCACCACCATCCTGACCGTCCGCAAAGGCGGTATGGTCAGCGTCGGGGGCGACGGCCAGGTCTCGATCGGCCAAACCATTGTCAAAGCCAATGCCCGGAAAGTTCGCCGTTTGAGTGGCGGCGAGGTGATCGGCGGTTTCGCCGGCGCCACCGCCGACGCCTTCACGCTGTTCGAGCGGTTGGAAGCGAAACTCGAGCAATACCGCGGTCAACTCATGCGGGCAGCCGTCGAATTGGCCAAGGACTGGCGAACCGACCGCTTTCTGCGCCGCCTGGAAGCGATGATGATCGTCGCCGACAAGGACACTTCACTGGTGCTTACCGGCACCGGCGACGTGCTGGAGCCGGAGGCGGGGATCGTCGGCATCGGATCAGGCGGCAATTATGCTCTCGCCGCGGCGCGCGCGCTGATTGACGGGCCGCTCGATGCCGAGGCGATCGTGCGCCGTTCGCTCGACATCGCGGCCGACATTTGCGTTTACACAAATCGCAACGTCACCGTCGAGACACTCAAAGGCGCCTGACGGTAAACCGTAAATGAGCGACTTTTCTCCACGCGAAATTGTTTCCGAACTCGATCGCTTCATTGTCGGTCAAGCCGACGCCAAGCGCGCGGTCGCCATTGCGCTACGCAATCGATGGCGGCGGCTGCAATTGGACGAGCGGTTGCGCGAGGAAGTGCTGCCGAAGAACATTTTAATGATCGGGCCGACCGGCGTCGGCAAAACCGAAATCGCGCGCCGGCTGGCGAGACTTGCCGGCGCGCCCTTTCTCAAGGTCGAAGCCACCAAATTCACCGAAGTCGGTTATGTCGGCCGCGACGTAGAGCAGATCGTGCGCGATCTGGTCGAGATTGCCATCACGCTCACCCGGGAACGCAAGCGCAAAGACGTCGAGGCGCGTGCCCAGCAAGCCGCCGAAGGCCGCGTACTTGACGCGCTGGTTGGCGCCAACGCCAGCGCCGCGACTAAAGAGGCATTTCGAAAGAAGCTGCGCGCCGGCGAGCTCAACGACAAGGAGATCGAAATCGAGGTGCAGGCGTCCGCCGGCATGCCGCTATTCGAGATTCCGGGAATGCCGGGCGCGCAAGTCGGCGCCATTTCGATGGGTGACATCTTCGGCAAGCTCGGCGGCGGGCGAACCAAAACGCGGCGCATCACTGTCGGCGATTCTCACGACGTTCTGATCAACGAAGAATCCGACAAGCTGCTCGACACCGAGCAACTGACGCAGGAGGCGATCAAGGCGGTCGAGAATAATGGCATCGTTTTTCTCGATGAGATCGACAAGATTTGCGCGCGTGACAGCCGTGTCGGCGGCGACGTATCCCGCGAAGGGGTGCAACGCGACTTGTTGCCGTTGATCGAAGGCACCAACGTCGCAACCAAACACGGCACGGTGCGCACCGACCATATTCTGTTCATTGCCTCGGGCGCTTTTCACACCGCGAAGCCGTCCGACCTGTTGCCTGAACTGCAAGGCCGTTTGCCGATCCGTGTGGAATTGAAACCGCTGACGCGGGAT
>DAIUEQ010000020.1:0-23068 GCA_036845025.1 Xanthobacteraceae bacterium
GGTGTTGGCGCGTCACGCGTGCGCGACATGTTCGAGCAGGCGAAGAAGAACGCGCCCTGCATCATTTTCATCGACGAAATTGACGCAGTCGGCCGTCACCGCGGCGCCGGTCTTGGCGGCGGCAACGACGAGCGCGAGCAGACACTCAACCAGCTGCTCGTCGAGATGGACGGATTCGAGGCCAATGAAGGAATTATCCTGATCGCCGCGACCAACCGGCCCGACGTGCTCGATCCGGCGCTGCTGCGGCCCGGCCGTTTCGACCGGCAAGTCGTGGTGCCGAATCCCGACGTGGTCGGCCGCGAGCAAATTCTCAAAGTTCACGTGCGCAAGGTGCCGCTCGCGCCCGACGTCAATCTTCGGACCATCGCGCGCGGCACGCCCGGCTTCTCCGGCGCCGATCTGATGAACCTCGTCAACGAAGCGGCGCTGATGGCGGCGCGGCGCAATAAGCGCATGGTCACGCAAGTTGAATTCGAGGACGCCAAAGACAAAGTGATGATGGGCGCTGAGCGAAAATCGCTGGTGATGACCGAAGAGGAGAAGCTCCTCACCGCTTATCACGAGGGCGGCCACGCCATCGTCGCGATCAACGTCAAGGCGACCGATCCGGTGCACAAGGCGACCATCATTCCGCGCGGCCGGGCGCTCGGCATGGTCATGCAGCTTCCGGAGCGTGACAAGTTATCGATGTCGCTCGAGCAGATGACGGCGCGGCTCGCCATCATGATGGGCGGCCGCGTCGCCGAGGAATTGGTGTTCGGCCACGAAAAGGTGACCTCGGGTGCCGCCTCCGACATTGAACAGGCGACCAAGCTCGCGCGCATGATGGTGACGCGCTGGGGCCTTTCCGATTCGCTTGGCACCGTCGCCTACGGCGAGAACCAGGAGGAAGTGTTCCTCGGCTATTCGGTGGCGCGCCAGCAGAATATTTCGGAAGCGACCGTGCAGAAAATCGACGCCGAGATCAGGCGGCTGGTGGAGGAGGGCTATCAGGAAGCCCACCAGATCCTTACCGACAAGCGCGCGGATCTGGAAACGCTGGCCAAGGGCCTGCTTGAGTTCGAGACCTTGAGCGGCGACGAGATCAAAGACCTGATCATGGGCAAGCGGCCGACCAGGGAATCGATCATCGAGCCGACGACGCCGCGCAATACCACGGTGCCGACAGCTGGCGCGGGACGCAACCGTCCGCGCCCGGAAGCCGGGCCGATGGAGCCGCAGCCGCAGAGCTAGTCTCCCGCGGGTACGTCCTCTTTCTTTTCCACATCGCTAGGCGCGTCACCGGGCCTCGATTGAGGCACGAGAGCGCGCCTTGAGCCCACCGCGCGGCCTCTCTCAAAAATTGTTATTTTCTGCTTTGCACGTATTGCGCGTAGGATTAAAAGCTGCTTCACTCAAGTTGCGAATGCCGGGACTGGGGGTCCTTGCGAAACGCACCTGAGCGCGCCCGAAGCGTGACGTTGCGTGTTTTCGTTCGGCAGGATTGCCGTTGCGATGAAGTAAGGCCGACGCAAGCGGCCTTCAGCTCCTGGTCCACATCAGCCGGCGCGTTTGCCAGGAGAGCGATATGGCGAAGAGAACACGCAAGACATTCCTACCCCAGCACCATCCCTTCAGGATGGGACGCAAGCGGCCGCTGGCGCGATGCCCGCGCTTTAGTTTGCGCAATTATCTGATGAAAGACGTGGCGCCGCCTCCGGCGAGCTGCGATTACTCGTCGCAAGCCGTCAAAGCGCTTTCCCAAATGTATCTCAACGACAGGTTTGGCGATTGCGTCATCGCTGGCATCGGGCATGTGGTCGGGGTGCTGACCGCCGGCGCGGGCGACCAGTTCGTCTACACCGATGACCAAATCCTTCAGCTCTACGAAGAGATCGGCGGCTACGTTCCCGGCCATCCGAATACCGACGCAGGCTGCGACGAGCAAACCGCACTGAACTATTGGCAGCACAACGGCGCGCCTTCCGGCACCCACAAGATCGCTGGTTGGGTCGCGGTGAACGGCGCCGACCCCAACGAATATCGCACCGCGTTGTGGTTGTTCGAGAACCTTTATTTCGGTCTGGAACTGCCGGACAAATGGGTCAGTCCGATGCCGTCGAAACCAGGCTTCACCTGGGACGTCGCGGGTCCGCCCAATCCGGACAATGGACATTGCGTCGTCGGCGTCGGCTACAGCAACAAGGGCGTGAAGATTTGCACCTGGGGCATGCTCGGCACGCTCACCGACAAGGCCGTCGAGAAATACGCCACCACCACCGGGTCGGGCGAGCTTTACACGGTCATCAGTCAGGATGCGATCAACAAGGCGACGCAAAAGGCCCCGGCCGGCTTTGACTGGAGTCAGTTGATCGCCGACTTCGACTCCATGGGCGGCAACTTGGTGCCGCCGGCGACGCTGCGGCGCCGAAGAGCATGACGTGATCGGCGCTTTCGGTCAGCTCCCCGGGAGCATCCTTCCGCGATCGCATTAAAATTCTTAGTGGTTTCGGTGACGTAACATGCGAACCAACAAATACGCGGATGCCGATCTGCAGCGGCGCTCCGATCTCGCCACCAGTCTCAAGTACGGCGCGAAAGCGCCGAAGCCGCCCACGGTCGAAGGCAGCTACGCCGAGAATATTCCATTCCCGGCCGGACTGGGGCCAACGCCGAAGCCAATCACTCCGGCGCCGAAGCCGGACGATTCCCTGCCGCAAGCCGACGTGATTGCCATGATGGATACGGCAGCGGAGTCGGCCGCAATGGCGGACGTGCTCACGCCCGGCCACCGGCCAACGACGTGGTACCCGTACGCCAAGAATTTCACGACCGAGTTTCTGCCGCAGATCGGTCCGAATGGTCCGTCGCGCCAAAGTCAAAGGCTCGGCAGCTATTTTATGACGCAGATCGGCAACAAGAAAGTCCTAGTCTACAAGACCGAGCTGCACATGCACGAAGATGCAAAAAAGCTCGCCAACGGCAGCTTCACGCTGCCGATCAAGGACGTGTTCAAACAGATGATCGCCGACGCCCAGCCCCAAGTGTTTCTGACCACTGGGACCGCCGGCGGCCTTTATTGCAGCATGCATCTTGGCGACGTGATGGTAAGCCGTGCGGCGCAGTTCTACTGCCAGAAGGACTTCGCCTCCGCACCGTTCAATCACCAAAAATACCAGTCGAGCTGGAACGTACCGATCAATGATCTGGCGGCCGCGGAAAGCCTGATGCAGGGATTCGCCGGCCATTTGACCGGCCAGAACGAACCGCGCGGCTCGCCGCCAAGCGCGGACTGCGCCTGTTCGGGGTCAGGTTATCCGACCAGCATCCATTTGGACGGCACCCACGACATTCCGGCTTTCCATCCGATCCTGACCACCGACTTCTTCGAGTTCGGCACTAGCACCAACAATCTCGAAAAGCTCGGCATGGCGGTGGAGATGGATGATGCCTGTCTCGGCTTGGCGTGCAGCGAATTGGCGTCGCCGCCGCGTTGGGCCTGCGTGCGCAACATGTCCGACCCTTGCATCAACGGCAAGCTGGGCGACCAACAACAGGAGAGTTGCGCCGAGTATTATTACACGAAGTTCGGCTACTGGACGACGGTGATGAGTGCTTTGACAACGTGGGCGATTATCGCCGGATCATGAGGCGCTGAAGGCAGTGCAGAACCGCGAGAGCACGGGTCTTTAGCGGCCGGTATCGGTTCAGTTAGGCCTGTCCTGGCGCCGCCGGAGCGAGTGATTTTAGCGTCGGGCCGGAAGGAGCGAAGAACGTCGTGCCGGTGCGCGGCGTCGAGAAATCGAGTAGCCGGTCGTAGGCATTTGGCGGGTCGCCGATGTACATGCGTTGCAGCATCTTCTCGATCACCCAGAGATATCGAGAGTAGCCGATGAAATAGGTACCAAACTCTCGTTGTCCCGGCCGACCAAACGGCATGTTGTCACGCAATATGTCGTATTCGTTACCGCCGGCGTCGACGATCGTCGCCAGCGATTTGTGCGATTTGCGCGGCGCATCATCGTCGTCGATTTCAACATTATCTATTTTCGTGCGACCGATGATTTTCTCCTGGAGCGGCGTTGGAACCTGCGCCCACGCGCTGAGATCGTGCAGATATTTCTGAACGACGACATAGCTGCCGCCCACGAAGTCCGGGTCTTCATCACCGACAAGCGCCGAGGCGGCCAGATCGAGGCCCGTCGGGTTAGCCGTGCCGTCGACAAAGCCGAGAAGGTCGCGCGCGTCAAAATAGCGGAAACCTGAAACTTCGTCGACGACGTTCACGGCGGCGCCGAGACTGCCGAGCAAAAGCCGTTCAAACTCAAAACACAGATCGGGCCGATCGGATCGGATATGGAAGAGAAGATCGCCGGGCGTTGACGGTGCCGCGTGGACTGGCCCTTTGATCGGGGCAAATGGCTTTAGCTCCCTCGGCCGGCTTTTGAAACTAAGGCGATCCCACAGATCGCCACCAATGCCGACCACACACGACAGCCGAGCGGGCAGATCACGAAATCCCACGGTCTTGACGAGATCGTCAAGTCCATTGAGCACGGAGCAGACGTTCGCAAGGGCGTCCCGTTCGCCCGCGAGCGTGACGACAAGAAAGATCGCCGCTCGCGACAGGGGCGCATCCACGCTCTGCGCATCGATCGGCACCCTGTCCCAATTCTTTTCCGGCATCCAAATGCTCCCGAGTCTGAGCTCTTATGCCGCGAATGGATGGCGGCACGTGCGGGATTTACCGATAGACCGCTTAGTCGAGCACGATCGTCGCCAGCGACTCCTGGCCCTTTCGCGCCACCTCGACTTCGAGCAGTGTGCCGCACGCGCTACAGGTGAACTCACGCAATTCGAGCTCGGTATGCAGCGTGAGGTAGGGGCTGAAAGTCCGTGGCGGCCGGAGCCGCCGCTGGGCGCGTGGCTTCCAATCCTGCGTCGCGGGCCCGAAGTCGGCGCCGCACAGGCAGCGGAAATGTTTACCGGTATCGATGGCGGGGTTGACCTCGGCGAGGCCCGTCGCAGGCGGGGGATCTGCCTTCGGCGTTTTTCCACCAAGCCGTTCGGCACGGATCGCTTGCCGGCGCGCGTGGGTCGCTTCAGCGTCGACGCCTCCGTCGTCGCGCAACACCACGCCGTAAATCTCGTCGGCGCGTTTCCGCGTGACGACGCCGTTCTTGACGTCGCGAGCGACGCGCGCCGGATCGCGGCGGATCGGATCGCCATAGCCGCCGCCGCCCTGGAACGAATAGGCAAAGACGTCGCCCTGATGGAGCCCGAAATGGCCGAGCTTGGATTCGAGGCGCTGCACGTTGCCGCCGGCCTCGAATAGATCGTGCATGCCGGTGTTGGCGTCGATCAATTCGCCGATGTCTTCGTTCGACTTGCGCAACAGGTGAAAGGCGCACGCGCCGGGCATGCCGCCGAACTGGCCGACTGAATTCGGCACCTGCACGCCGTGGCCGACCACCATGGTATGGAGTTCGTCAACATCGTGCGGCGTCACCGCAAGCGCTGTAGTGATGCCGCCGCGCATGGCGCCGGCGCCTTCGGTGTCGGGAACGAAGGAGCGGAACAGATAGAGGAAGGGACCCGACGCCTCGTTCGCCTCAACATTAGCGATCTGCGGCCGCGGAATCGAATAGTCGCCCGAGCCGTCGAGGCCGTCATGATCGATATAGGCGCCGCCACCGCCGGCCATCGAGTCCATCAGCAAGGTGCCGAACGGGCCGCCATCGCGGTCGCGGCCGCCCAGCGTCAGCACCGACATTTGTCCCTTGGTGACCGCCTGGCCCTCGGTCACAAGATCCGACACGCCCGCCACCATGCGCGATAGCGCGGCGACCGCGACATTTTGCACGACCCAGGCCGTAGAAATGGTTGCGCCGGAGATCGGCGCCGGCCAGCGCGCGTTGCAGATATTCGCCTCGGGCACTTTGATGGTCACGGGCTTGAGCACGCCTTCGTTCCAGCGGATGTCGGGCGCGAGGATGGGAAGAAGTCCGGTGAACAAGGCGCCGCGCAAGCCGGAGCGGGTGCAATTGATGAAGCCGGGCGCTTGCGGTGACGATCCTTCCATATCGAGGATCAGTTCGTCGCCGCGTTTGTGCGCGGCGACTTGGACTTGATAGAGCCGGTTGGCGTGGCCGTCGTGATCGAGGAAGTCGCGGGCGCGATAGGTGCCATCGGGAATGCGTTTGAGCCGCTCGCGCAAGCGCCGTTCGGAAGTGTCGATCTCGATCCGCATCACCCGATCGACCGTGTCGGCGCCGTAACGCTGCATCAATTCATGGAAGCGGCGCGACGCCACGTTGTTAGCCGCGATCATCGCCTTGAAATCGAGCCCGACCACATGGGGCAGGCGGGTCATGCCCATGATCATTTGCCAAATATCTTCGCGCAGCACGCCGGCTTCGACGATCTTTACGCCCGGCAGCAGCATGGCTTCTTGCTGCACGTCGGTGGCGCCGAACGCCCAGCTGCCGAGCGTCATGCCGCCGGTGTCGAGTTCGTGCGCGCACGAGCCGGTCCAGGCGATGCGCCGGCCGCGATGAAAGATCGGCATCACGATCGACACGTCGGGCTGATGAATCGCGCCGCGATACGGATCGTTGAGGATGAACATGTCGCCCTCATTGATCCCGGGATTGTCGGAAAAATTCTCGATGATCGAGTAGATCACCGTCGACATGGTGCCGGCGTGAAAGATGACCTGCGGGCCCATATTCACGATCGACCCGTCGGAGAGGTAAATGCCGACGTTGAAATCGGTGGCTTCGGTGACGACCGGCGAGCCCGAGACATTCTTTAGCGTGATCGCCTGTTCTTCGGTGATGGCTTCAAGTTTGTGACGGATCACCTCGAACGTGATCGGATCGATGTTGGTGTCGCGCGATTGGAGCGTGTTCATGTTGGCAACTCAGGTGAGGTCGATCGACAGATTGCCGGCGGCGTCGAGTCGCGCGGTTTGGCCGGGCCCGACATAGACCGTGGTCTCCGGGTGCTCGACAATGGCCGGGCCGAAAACGCCGAAACCGGCCGGCATGTCCGGCCACTGAAAAACGTCGGCTTCCGTCCATTTCAGCGTCGCCGGTTCGAAGATGCGGCGATGTGCGGGCTTCGGCGCTTGTAGCGCGCTGGGCTTATGGATCGAAGGCTTCTGAGTGCGGCCGACGGCGACGACACGGAAAGTGGTGAGTTCGATCCCGGCGAAACGAAAGCCCGCGCCCTTGCCGTAAACCGCTTCGTAGGATTGCTCGAACGACTCCACCAGCGCGCGGGCCGTCGCGGCGGTTACTTCGCCATCCGGCACCGAGACCATCAGGTCATGCGTCTGCCGCCGGTAGCGCATGTCGACTGAGCGGGCGAATTCGGATTGGGTACGGCTGAATCCCGATTGCTCCATGGCGGCAAAGCAGCGCTCCTGGAGCTCTGCAAATACGGCGTTGACGGCGGCATAGTCGAGGCCGTCCCACGGATCGCGCTCGCCGCCGCCCGCGCGCAACACCAATGAGCGCTCGGCCGATTGCTGAATGTCAGAGGCCAATGCGCCATAGGCGGAATGCGCCATGCTGGTTGCCGGAATGAGAATGCGCGGTACGCCAAGCTCGGCGCCGTAACCGATGCAATGGGCAGGGCCGGCGCCGCCATAAGCGAGCAATACGAAATCGCGCGGATCGTGGCCGCGTCCGATCGTGACTTCGCGCAACGTGTCCGCCATGTGTCCGTCGACCACCCGGCGGATACCGGCGGCGGCTTCTTCTACGCCCATGCCGAGCGGTTCCGCGATCTGCTCGCGGACAGCTTTGGTCGCGGCCTCAAGATCGAGCTTCATGCGGCCGCCGAGAAAATTGTCCGGCGACAGGATGCCGAGCACGAGATCGGCGTCGGTGACGGTGGCGCGCGTGCCGCCGCGTCCGTAGCAAACCGGGCCCGGCGCCGCGCCGGCCGAGTCCGGTCCTACGCGCAACAGACCCCCTTCCACCCGCGCGATCGAGCCGCCGCCGGCGCCAATGGCGCGGATGTCGATGACCGGGGTATTGAGATGAAACCCGCCGACTTCGTGGGTACCGGATACGAGCGCCTTGCCGTCGACGACCAAAGCCACGTCGAAACTCGTGCCGCCCATATCGGTGGTGATGATGTTGCGGTGGCCGATCTCTTGGGCCAATTGCAACGACCCCATCACGCCGCCGGCCGGACCGCTCGCCACCAGCAACACCGGTTTGCGTGCGGCTTCGCTGGCGGGAACGACGCCGCCCGACGAATTGAGCACGTTGAAGTTGCCGCGGAAGCCGCGGTCGCGCAGCAGCGTCTCAATGCGGCTCAGATAATCGGCGACTTTGGGCGCGAGATAAGAGTTCAGCACGGTGGTGGCGGTGCGCTCGTATTCGCCGATGATCGGCGACACTTCACACGACAGGCTGATATATGCGCCAGGGCGCATCTTGCCGATGATCTCTCCCACACGCTGTTCGTGCGCGGGATTGCGGAACGACCAGAGCAGCGCCACCGCGAAGGTTTCGGCGCCGGCGTCGGTTAACTCGTGCACCGCGGTGCGGACGCTGTCTTCGTCCAAAGGCACAAGAACGCGGCCCGATTGATCGACGCGTTCACGGACTTCGCGCACCAAGCCGCGCGGCACGATCGGTTCCGGATAACGGCGGCGGCTATAGCGGCCGAGATGCTCGACGGGAATGCCGGCGGTAAATCCCATTAGCCGTTGCAGCGCGAGCGTATCGCCGAAGCCGCGCGTTGCGATTAGCCCGGTCGTGGCGCCCGTCCGCTCGATCAGCGCATTGGTCGCTTGGGTGGTGCCATGGCCGAAGGCGGTGACTTTCGCCAGCAATTGCTCGACCGCGACGCCCTGCGTGGCCGCTACCAGCGCGATGGCATCGAAAACGCCCTTTTCCAACCCGCCTGGCGTGGTTGGCGCTTTGGCGGTGACAATGTTGCCGTTCTCGTCCATCAGAACGAGATCGGTGAAAGTTCCGCCTATATCGATGCCAAGATACATGGATGGGGACTTTAACGCTGCGTTTTGGGGCTGGCGCGCCATGAAGTCGGCGCTGGTCCAAAGATAGCCACAGCGATAGCATATTCATCCAGTAGGTGAGGGCGATTCGTGCGCAAAAACTCGAAAATAGGCGCGGGATTGGTGGCCGCGGCGGCGATCGCGCTGGGCGCCGGTTCCGCGCAAGTATTGGCGCAGACGCCGTTGAACACCCAGCCAAACCTGGCTCCGGCGGCAAGCGCTAAATCGCAAGCCAAATCGGAAGCCAAGGCCAAGCCGGCCGCCAAACCGGCCTCGACGCCGGAGTCGCGTTCGGCCGCGGCGCTCGCGCTCTCGGCGGACCCGGTATTCGACGAGGGCACCTATCAGCGCATCAAAGAGGCGTTGTTGTCCTACTCCGCCATTCAGGTGCGCGGCGGCTGGCCGGCGTTGCCGGTGGACGCCAAACTTGCGCCCGGGGCAAGCGGCCCTGAGGTCGCATTGCTGCGGCGGCGCCTTGTCATCAGCGACGACATGCCGCCCGAGCAAGAAGCGGGCGACATCTACGACGCAAGCGTCAGCGGCGGCGTCAGACGTTTCCAAATGCGCCACGGCCTGGAAGGGACTGGCAGCGTTGATGCGAAGACGCTGCGCGCGCTCAATGTCCCGGTCGTCCATCGCATCAAACAGCTCGAGGCCTCGCTTGAGCGTTTGCTCGGAATGGATTTCACTTTTGCCGAACGCTACGTCGTCGTGAACATTCCCGCCGCCTTTGTCGAGGCGGTCAGTCATGACAAGGTCGAGCGGCGCTACCGGGTGATTGTCGGCAAGGTCGACAAGCCGTCGCCGACGCTGACCGCCTACATCACGGCGGTCAATCTCAATCCCACTTGGACGGTGCCGCTCTCGATTACTAAAAACGAGATTTTTGCCCGGATGCGCCGCGACCCGACCTACATCTCGCGGATGCACATGCGCGTGCTCGGCGCCCGTGACGAGGAACTTGATCCGGGGTCGATCGACTGGTCGTCCGAGCGCTCGCCGAACTTTACGGTGCGGCAGGATTCGGGCGGCTTCAACGCGCTCGGCAATCTCAAGATCGACATGCCCAATCCGTATTCGGTCTACATGCACGACACCGATACGCGCCGATTGTTTGCCGACGACTACCGCTTCGACTCGCACGGCTGCACGCGCGTCGACAACGTTCGCGATCTTGCCGCCTGGATCCTCGAAGATGTCCCCGGCTGGAATCGCGCCGCGATCGACGCCGGCATTGCCGCAGGCGTACTGAAGATCGTCAACCTGCCGCATAAAATGCCGGTGGCGTGGGTTTATCTTACCGGCTGGGTGACGCACGACGGTACGGTGAATTTTCGCGAGGACGTCTACAAGCACGACGATTCGCTTGATCGGAACGCACTCGCCGACGCCGCGGCCGGAGGTTTTGTTGCGCCGGTGCCGCGCGACGTGAGGCAAGTCTCCAATCTCGACAGCCGCTAAGGCTTTCCTCCTCGCGATGACCGCGACCGCCCATGCGCCGTCCGCTCAAACTCCATCCGAACTCGGTCTGCACCGTCGCGGCGGGCATCGAGGTTGAAATCGCCCGCCCGGCTGGCGGTAGTCTCCTCTTGTCCTATGCCGTGACCGGCAGCATCGGCGATCTTTTGTTGCCGCCCATCGGTGCCCCGGCGCGGACCGACGAGTTGTGGCGGCACACTTGCTTCGAGGCTTTCGTGAAGGAAGCGGCAGGCGAGGACTATTACGAATTCAACTTTGCGCCGTCGACGCAATGGGCGGCGTACCGTTTCGACGGGTACCGCAGCGGTATGCACGCGGCAACCGAGATCGAACCTCCACAAATCGTCGGCCGATCGGTCCCGGAGCGCTATACGCTGCGCGCCACGCTTTCGCTGCCGGATCGGCAGCGCGATCGCGTCTGGCGTGTTGGCCTTGCCGCGGTGCTCGAGGAAACAAGCGGCAACAAATCTTTTTGGGCGTTGGCGCATCCACCCGGAGCGCCGGATTTTCATCACGCTGAGGGTTTTACACTTGAGCTTGCTAGCGGGTAGGCAGGTTTGTTGATAGGTTCGCGACGCCACTTGGCTCCTGAAGCCGGCATGAGAACGGACCACTCGACGTCGGCTTGCTGCCATTAGCGTCAGTCTTCCCGCGGAAATTCTGGCCATCATTTGCAAACCACCTTCACGCCCGAACAGCTCGCGCAACCGGAAATCGCCGAGGCCGACGGCATCCTGAAGACCTGCGTGCATTACGGTTTTTGCACCGCGACCTGTCCGACCTACGTTCTTTTCCGTGACGAGAATGATTCGCCGCGCGGCCGGATCGACCTGATCCGGGCGATGCTCGAAAAAGGCGGCCGGCCAGACGCCAAGACCGTGCATCACCTCGATCGCTGTCTTTCCTGCCTGTCCTGTATGACAACCTGCGCGGTGAAGGTGGATTATGCGCATCTGATCGATATCGGGCGCGCTTACATCGAGACCAATTACCGCCGCCCGGTTAGCGAGCGCGCGCTGCGGTGGCTGCTTGCAAGTGTGTTGCCCTATCCGCGCCGGTTCGCCGCGGCGCTGTTCCTCGCGAGGATGGCGGGCCCGATTGCCGGGCTATTACCGTCGCGGCTGCGCAATTTGATCACGCTGGCGCAAGAACAAAAATCACCGGGAGAGGTTTTAAGGCCCACCGTCTTAGCCCCGACCGGTGCGAAGCGCAGGCGCGTGGCCCTGCTGCCCGGCTGCGCCCAGCAGGCGCTCAATCGAAATATCAATGCGGCGACGATCCGAATCTTACAGCGCCACGGCTGCGAGGTTATCATCGCGCCCGGAATCGCTTGCTGCGGAGCACTGCCGTTGCATATGGGACGCTCGGAACAGGCCCGCGCGCTCGCGGCGGCGAACGTCGCGGCGCTCGCCGCGGACCTGGAGAACCTCGATGCCGTGATCGTTAATGCCTCGGGCTGCGGCACCACGGTCAAGGATTACGGTCATCTGCTCGGCAATGACAACGCACGCCGTTTCGCCGCGCTGACCAGAGACATAACCGAATTCCTCGCCGCGCTCGATTTGCCGCAAGGCAATGCCAAACCCTATCGCGTGGCCTATCATGATGCTTGCTCACTGCAGCACGGCCAGCGGATCGCGAGTGTGCCGCGCCAATTGCTGTCCCGCGCCGGCTTCAATGTCATCGAGGTGCCGGAGCGCCATTTCTGCTGCGGCTCTGCCGGCACCTACAATCTGCTGCAGCCGGAGATCGCGGCGACACTTGGCGAACGCAAGGCCGCTCATATCGGCAGCGTCGATCCCGATATCGTCGCCGCCGGCAATCTCGGCTGCATGGTGCAGATCGGCCGTTACACCAATTTGCCTGTGGTGCATACCGTCGAGCTGCTGGACTGGGCGACCGGTGGACTGGAGCCGCCTGTTCTTTCGCGCTGCAAGCTACGCGCACCGGTCGACGAGCCGAGCGCGGTCGCACCTGGCATCGCGGCGCCGTCGTCACCAGTCGACTCGAATGCCACCGCGATCTGGTGACCGTGCAGATTCTTGAATGAAGCGTCCGCTACAAGAGGCCAATCATGAGTGCAACCGATCTCGACTCGTTCTTCTCCGAAGTTTCCGCTGCGCTCGGCGCTGAGGGCATCAACCGTTCCGATGAAACAATTCTGCGCTATGGCGAAAATACGATGCCAGGCGGCGACAAGCCGCCGGCTGGCGTCGTTTATCCCGCCTCAACCGCTGACGTTCAGGCCATAGTCCGCGCCGCGAATGCCCATCGTGTAGCGCTTTATCCGATCAGCACCGGCAACAATATCGGTTTAGGCTCGCGCTCGGCGGCGACTGCCGGTCAAGTCGTGGTCGATCTCGGCCGCCGGATGAACCGCATTCTCGACATCAACGAAAAGCTGGCCTTCGCGGTCGTCGAGCCCGGCGTCAGCTACCAGACGCTTTATGATGAGCTGGTGCGGCGCGGCAACCGGCTGATGCTCGATGTCACCTCCGGACCACCGCAGGGCGGCATGATCGGGAATGCGCTCGATAAGGGCGCCGGTTATTCGCCGTATTTCGATCATTTCGGATTTTCCTGCGGGCTGGAGGTCGTGCTCGGTAATGGCGAAGTTCTGCGCACCGGCGACGGCGCGCTCGATGCTGAGGAATTGATCAACTGGCACACCTCGAAATACAGCTTCGGGCCGATCCTCGACGGACTTTTCACGCAGTCGAATTACGGCATCGTCACCCGCATGGGCGTGTGGCTGTTGCCGCGACCCCCAGCGCTGCGCTCATTCCACTTCACCTTTCCGGACGACGACGATCTGGAAGCGATCGTCGAGCTGTGCCGGCCGTTGAAGCTGTCGAATTTCGTGCCAACGCTGTTCCGGGTTTCGAACGATCTGTATCTCTGCGGCTCAGAGGGCGAGAGTCCGGAATATCGTGCCAGCCAAGGGCGGCGTGCCATCTCCGACGAAGGACGGCGAAAGCTGCGCGAAAGCCACGGCCTCGGTGCCTGGAATGTGTCCGGCGCCTTCTATGGACCGAGCGCCGCGGCTATGGAGCCGCAGATCCAGCGCGTCAGGGACATGTTCATGCAGAGCGGCAAGGCGCGCTACATCGCACACGAAGATGCTGCCGCGTTCCCGCCTTTGCAGGTCGCGATCAATGCATTTTCCGGAGTGCCGAGCCTCGGCGAGCTTGGTCTTCTGAAATGGCGGCCAGGCGGCGGCAATATCTGGTTCCTGCCAGGCACGCCGATGGAAGGCAAAGTCGCCAACGAATTCCAGCGTCTTTGCCGTGGCATTTATCAAGAATTTGGGCTGGATTACACGGTGATGAATGTATGCAGCGCACGCTTTGCTCGCGGCTTGCATGTCATCACTTTCAACCGCGAGGATGCTGACGAGCGTCATCGCGCCGACGGGTGTTACCGCAAGCTGTCCGAGGCGGTCGGCGCCCGCGGCGTGTTCGTCGGTCGCGCACCGATCGACTATCACGACTTCCATATGGCGCAGACGATGCCGGCGTTTCGCGATGCTTGCGCAGCGATCAAAGTAGCTCTTGATCCAAACGGCGTCATCGCACCGGGGCGTTACGGAATCTCGGGCAAGGTCGCAAAGTAAACTCGTGCGATCGGATGCGCGAAGCGGCGGGCGCCTATTCGGTGCTCGAGCCGCCGCGCTTAAAGACGCGATCGTATTTGAAGGCAACCACTATCAGCACCAGCGCGACGGCGCTCAGCGCATAGCTCAAGACGCCATAAGACGGCGGCAAAACTAGGCGAAGGGATTGAATGAGCAGCCCGGCGAAGGCCAAGATGAAAAAAGCGGCCAGGCTTTTGAGGTTGCCCCGGACGTTCAGCGCCCATCCGGCCGCCATCAATATGCCGGCTCCGCAAAGACACCCAGCTGCGACCCATTTGAGGGAGGGGTCATGACTGAACTGGTACAAACATGCAGGAACGAAAGTACCGAAGAAGCAAAAAACACCCGCGGTGAAGAAAGGGCCTAAACGCCATATTCGTGCGCGCAAAGCACAATAGGCCATCCAAGCCGCTACGAGCGATAAGATGACTACCGCGAGCCAGGGCGATCGCATTTTAAAACTTTAGATTGTGGGGCGCTAAAGGACTATTAAACGGTATCTGTGTCGTCGATCCAGCGGCCGGCACTGCCGGTGCAAGGCACAGGTGTTTGCTGCGGCAACGGGTCGGTTGTTCGCCGCCTCAATCGCTCCGTAAAGCCTGTTTAACTCGATGAGATCGAACGCCAAATAACGGAGATCGGCGATGGCGGCTGGACGGTCCATGGTTGCATTCGCTATTTGCGCTATCGAAATATTAGGCTTGATGGTGGTCGCGCGTGCGGAGGAACTAAAATCCGCGGTGCTGGCGCGCATCGTGGTGACTGGAGAAGGCAGCGTTCGCACGCCGCCGGATTACGCGGTGATCAGCGGCGGCGTTACAATTCGGGCGAAGACCGCCAAAGAGGCGGCCGCCGCCAACGCTAAACTGATGACGGCGTTGGCGACAGCGCTCCGCGACGCTGGCATTGCGCAGGAAGACATCCAGACCTCCCGCTATTTGGTTGCGCCGGTATATGCGCCGCCGCAGCAAAATACCGAAGCAAAACTGACCGGGTTTTCCGCGTCTAATCGAATAAGCGTGAAGGTACGTGACATTGACAGCGTCGGCGACATTATCGATCGGCTTATCGGCGCGGGCGCGACTGATATCGGCGGCGTGCACTTTATGCACTCCGACATGTCAAGGATACTCGATGAGGCGCGACAGGCGGCGATGACCGACGCTCGGCGCAAAGCGCAAATTTACGCAGAAGCGGCCGGTATTCATCTCGGCAACGTCGTTTGGATAACCGAAGATCCAGCCTACACGCCGCCCTATCCGATGGCCGCGGCGCGCGTCGCCGCGGCAGCGCCAACACCGATCGCCGCCGGCGAGGACACTTTACGAGCGCAGATTACCGTCGGCTTCGAGATTGCGCAGTAGGGTCTTCCAGAACGCGTTGGCGGGCCGTTCACCAAAAATATCGCAAGGTGCCGGAGCCAGCGTAGGTCTGGGCGCTTGGTGCGAATTCGCCGTCGAATTTCACCAGCAAGGTCCAGCGCGGTGTGAAGAAGAATTCGGCCCCCGCCGAGGTCAATGCCGAGTCGTGGGGGATTGGCGCGCCGTTGACGACGAACGTGCTGCCCGGAAGCGATTCAAATGCCGCGCTCAGCGCTGGGTCGCTGACGAAGTCATGGGCCCAAGCAAGGCGGCCGCGAAGCAGGACCGGAATGCCGCCGATGACGGCGGGATCGTCGAAGCGACTGCCGAGCTCGGTCCTGGTATCCGTTGCATTCATGGCGGTGTAAGAAAGCCCGAAGCCGCCGCCGGTCACATCGGTTTCGCTGTAATTCGGCGTATGGAAGGCCTGCGCCTGTACCGCCGCATAGGGGCTCACTCCGAGCGTCGGCAAGACTGCATAGCGATAGCCGCCTTCGATGCGCCCGCCATAGCTCTGCGCATCGAAGTTTGCCCTCAAGACGTCGCTCATGGCCCCGCGGTTGATCGTCATCCACTGATTGGCAAAGGCCAAAGCGCCGCCGAGATAGGCTGGACCCGATCGAGTGATCCCGTAAACACCGCTCTGGAAGGCATCGCTCCTCCCGGTTCCCATGCCGCCGGCAAGACCCCAATTGGTGCCGCCGCCGCCAAGCGCAAAACCGACAATCGTATCGGGCGAGTAGTGGTAGTCCATGCCCGCGGCAAAGCCGAAGGTTTGTGCGGCTAGACTACTCGATCCGGCGGCTGGATCGCCGGCACTCGTACTGGCCCCGCCATAGCTCGCGGCCCACGCGGTCCAGCGCTGCTGGAAGGCCGGCGCCGGCGGCGCCTTCAGTAGGCCGGCGTAAGCCATCGCCACGTCCGGCGGCAGGACGGTTTGCGCATCGGGCGCGAAGCTCATGGCCGCACCGCCGCCTACCGCGCCGGAGCCAAGCCGGCCGTCGACAAACGGATCGAGCATCAGGTTCAAAAACTCGTCCGTCAATTGGAACGCGGCCACCTCGCTCCCGGTTGCGACCTCACCGTCAAGGTGCATCAGCGTATTGGCGAGGGCACCCCCGGTCTGCCCGAATATCTGCAGGAAATTCGCCGGCAATGTGCCGCCACCGTTGAAATAATTGTCGAGCGCGGCCGCGACGCCGCGCTCGTTGCTGGTAAGACCGTTCAACGGCAGCGCGGCGGTGATATTCAAAAACACATCGGTGCCTGAATAGCTCAAGCCGTCAACAAACCCGGCGGGCAAGTTGAAGTTGGCCAGCGTCGCAAAAGTGCCGTTCAACCCGCCGCCGGCGTGTAGGATATCGTATTGTTTGATCACATAACCGCCGGGCGAGAACTGCGCGGTGACTGTTGCGCCGGAAAGCGTTGCAACGCCGGACACGGTGGCGCTCGTCGCGCTCGATGGATTGATTTGCACCAGATAAATTGCGCCTGAGGCGAATGCGAGATTGCCGGCAATGGCGAGCGACGTGCCGGGCGAGCCAACCGCACCCGGCAAAAGAGCGCCGCCGGCGTTTATATGAACCGCACCGACAGTGCCGGTGCCGGTCAGCGTCGCTCCGCTCGCCACTATAGTCAGGCTCGAATCGGCGATCGAACCTGTGACATCGAGTACACCGGCATTGATGTTGGTCGGGCCGGTATAAATGTTATTGCCGGAGAGCACCACAGTGCCACCGCCGCTCTTCGTTAGCGTGCCACCGCCGGCAAGCACGGCGGAGACGGTTCCAACTTGCACGCCGAACGAAGAGCTTTGCAGCGTACCATCTTCGATGGTACCGCCGGACAAGGTCAGTGCACCGGTCGTCTGCGTTGTGCCGCCGAGATCGAGAACGCCGCCGGACACGCCAAGCGTGCCGCTCGGAGCGCCAAGTGTGCCGGCGCCGGAGAGCTGCAGCGTTCCGGCCGATATTGTGGTGCCGCCCGAATATGTGTTGGCGCCGGAGAGAACCAGCGTGCCCGGCCCGAGCATACCGAGGAAGCCAGGCGTCGCGCCATCGCTGATGACGCCGGAAATGGTTTGGGTCGTGCCCGCCGGCGGCGTGAAATTCGGATCGCCGGAAATCCGGAAATTGTTAGCGAGAGTGAAATTTGAGCCGCTCATAAATGATAGCGTGGTGTCAGGGGCGAGCGACACAAAGCCGGGACCGAACGCCTCGTTGTTGCCGGCAATCAGGGTGCCGGAACTCACGATGGTAGCGCCCGTGTAAGTATTCGCCCCGGTGAGGGCGACCAGGCCGCTGCCGATTGTCAGGCCGAAGGGGCCCGAGATCGAGTTGGAGATTATCCCGCCGCCTGCTTCGAGCAACCTGGTTGCGCCGTAGAGCACGGTGGGCAAATTGCTGATAAAGCCCGCCGGCAGGTTGACGTTGCCGCTCAGGGCGAGCGACGGAGTTACCTGTCCGAATGCGCTACTGACCGTCCCGTTCCAACGATAGCCGACATAACCGTTGATCGGATCGTAGATATAATCGAACCCCGCATAGAACTCGCGGCCCGTGTTCAGGAAGGCCGTCGTGCTGGCGCCATTTAGGCTGACCGAATTAGGCTGCAAGGCATTGCCGCTGCCTCCGGTTGTGAATGTATAGAACGCTGGCTGCGGCGCTGTTTGACCCGGCAGGTAAATTTGGACTGTCGTGTTAGGCGCAGCGCAAGTGGCAGTGTTGCAATTGCTCGACGTGGTTGTGATCGAGGCACCCGGCGCTGGGGTTAGGTAAGCGTAGTTGATGCCGCTGTCCGGCAGAATGCTGCCGCTGCTCCGCTGGCCTCCCGCTAAAACCGTAAGCGGCGCCCCCAACCAAGCCGGCGCAGCCTGAGGCGGGTTGTTTGCCGTATTCGGCAGTAACTTCACGAAGGCAAAGTTGTTGGTGGCACTCGAGGACAGGCCCAGAGTGACGCCGCTATCGGAAATAATGTAGCCGGGCGCGAGGCTACTGATCGGCTGGCCTGAGGCCAGCGAAACGATATTGATGAATGGATTGGTGTTGTTGTAGGGCGCCGGGGGTTGGGTTGAACTCGATCCACGATCGAAACCGATCCCCATATACGCGACGTTGGTCGGGTGCAGATTCGCCACGCAGGTTGAATAACCCGACAGGCAGGTTTCGCTCGTCACATCCAGCACCGTGACCCTTGCTGTCGCAAGTGGCGTGCTGCTGTTTTCATAAATGACGACGTTCGTCAGGTAGAAACTGCCGTGTTCAACTTTTCCGCTGCTGGTATAGGTTTGAGTTCCCTGCCCGACATAGACGTCGTTTGGCCCGGGCGTAAAGAAGTTGGAAGAAACGACGATCCCGGTCGATCCGGTATCCATGACGAATGGGGTTGGACTTGAGGCACTGCCCAGGGCGAGGTCGACACTCGCGGCCTTCGTCGGGCTCATGGCGCCGCCGACGAATGGGATCGTCGGGAGGCTGGTGTCGCCGTTGTAAAGGTTCCAGCTCTGAGATTGAGCAGCAACCGTCATTGCCGCGAGCAGCCCTATACCCAAGACGGCGCCGTGCGACCTTCGCCTGATCATTGATTGTGTCTCGACCAGAATATCGTCGAGCCGACGCCGGCTTCGCCTTTTGCTGCCGATGCGCCGAGGAGCCACATCAAATTTTCAGATTGGTTATGTGGTAACCGATGGCGCTACCGTCATCTTTTTAAGAAAAGGACACGTCAACACACGGCTGCTTAGGGCAACACGCGGACGCATCACGATCAGCGCTAATGAGAAGACTAGTAGGATGCGAAACCATTGATTCGCACAACCGCAAATCCATCCCCTGGCGCGAGATTATTGGCGTTTTTTAGATTGCGCCGGAATAGGCGGACTAGGTATTGGCACTTATGAAATTCGGCATTGACCGCCTCGTCGCCGATCCGCCGTTGCGCGCGCCGCTACGTGGCCGCCGCGTAGCGTTGCTGGCCCATCCGGCGTCGGTCACCGTCGACCTGACGCACTCGCTTGACGCGTTGGCGGCGTGCGGCGATGTCGCATTGGCCGCCGCCTTCGGCCCGCAACACGGGCTGCGCGGCGACAAGCAGGACAACATGATCGAGTCGCCGGACTTTCACGACCCGGTGCACCACATTCCAGTCTTCAGCCTATATGGCGAGGTCCGCAAGCCGACCGACGCGATGATGGATACGTTCGACGTTATGCTCGTCGACCTACAAGACCTGGGCTGCCGCATCTATACGTTCGTCACCACGTTGCGCTACGTGCTCGAGGCGGCGGCGCGGCACGGCAAGGCGGTGTGGGTGTTGGATCGGCCCAATCCGATCGGCCGGCCGGTGGAAGGTCTGACGCTGCGCGAAGGCTGGCAAAGTTTTGTCGGCGCCGGCGCGATGCCGATGCGGCACGGCTTGACGCTCGGCGAACTCGGTTCGTGGTTTGTCAAAACGCTCAAGCTCGATGTCGATTATCGCGTCGTGGCGATGGAGGGCTGGCAGCCCGAAACCGCGCCAGGTTTCGGCTGGCCGCTTGGTGAGCGCGTCTGGCTCAATCCCAGTCCCAACGCGCCGAATTTATGGATGGCGCGGGCTTATCCTGGCACGGTGATGGTCGAGGGCACGACGCTCTCGGAGGGGCGCGGCACCACGCGGCCGCTCGAAGGCTTCGGTGCGCCCGATATCGACGCCCGCACCCTTATCAAAGAAATGCACGCACTGGCGCCACATTGGCTCAAAGGCTGTCGGTTGCGCGACGGCTGTTTCGAGCCGACATTTCACAAACACGTCGGCAAACTTTGCAGCGGCGTGCAGATCCACACTGAAGGACCGTTCTACGATCACTCGGCGTTTAGGCCGTGGCGCGTCCAGGCGCTCGCCTTCAAGGCGATCCGCCGTTTGTATCGCGATTACCCGCTGTGGCGTGATTTCGCTTACGAGTACGAGGAGGGCAAGCTCGCCATCGACGTCATCAATGGCGGTCCGTTGTTGCGCGAGTGGGTGGATGACGACGCGGCAACGCCGCGCGACTTGGATGCGTTGGCGATCGCTGATGAGGAGGCCTGGCTCAGCGAGCGTGACGAATATCTGCGTTACTAGCGCGTGCAAAATGCCCGCGGCTCAACACGATCGCGAGGCATTATCGGTCTGAATAGGGAACTCTGCCGAACCGCTAAGTGATATGTATGCCATTGCCCGCCCGGCGAGTTAGCGGCATTCTAGCCGGGGGGCGTTCTGCATGCAGCACCGAAGTAAGTGCGGCCGCATCGCGTTTGTCGCGATCGCGGTCGCCAGCGTGGCCAAAGTTTCACTAGCACAAACCGGCAATCCGGCCGCGGCGGACCGAATCGATCCGCCGGACAGGGTTTATACCACTGGCGCACTCGCCAACGATCCGGCAATCGAGGGTGCGTTGCCCTTGGCTGAACGTCATCGGGCTTTTCTGCCGGTCGCGGTCGATCTCTCGGATCGCATGCCGCCAGTCGGGGATCAGGGCGGCCTTGGATCGTGTGGCGCCTGGGCGGTCGCCTACGCGGCGCGCAGCTATTACACGGGAGCGCTCGAACGCCGCGATACGCACCAGGCGACCAATTTGCCTAGTCCGAGTTACGTCTATCACCTCGCGCGCGAAAACGGCTGCGACGATGGCACCAATGTTGACCGCGTCGTCGGCGTACTCAGAAGAGGGGCCTTGTCTCTCGCCGACGCTCCTTACACTGACAAGTGCCTGCCGCCGGCGGCGGCGACATCCGTCAGCCGAGCGCACGATTTTCGCGTTCGCGGAGAAATCCGCGTCGACGTCAGTCACCGCGATGACGCTAAGGGCCAGCTGGCGCGCGGCAATCCCGTGATCATCAGATTTCACACCAGCACGGCGTTTCAAAAGATACGAAGCGCCGAGACGCTGACGGAGCCGGCGCCACCGCCCGACGACAAGAACGTCGGTTGGCATTTCGTCACCCTGGTCGGCTACGACGACAAGCGGCAAGCGTTCCGCTTGATGAATTCGTGGGGAACGGGATGGGGCGACCACGGCTTTGCTTGGATCGGTTACGACCTTCTGCGGACCCGCATCACGCACGCCTACGCGCTCGACGTCGGTCCACTCCGGCCACAGCCGGTCGTTATCAACACGCCACCACCACCGCCATCACCGCCCGTCGTCACGCCGCCGAAGCCAACTCCCGTCGTTACCCCGCCACCACCGCCCGTCGCCCCGCCGCCGCCGAAGCCAACTCCCGTCGTTACCCCGCCACCGCCGCCCGTCGCCCCGCCGCCACAGCCGACTCCAGTCGTTACGCCACCGCCGCCAGTCGTCACGCCGCCCCCAACCCCAGTCGTTACGCCGGAGCCGCCTCCCATCAAGCCAGCGCCGCCATCGCGACTTTCCGATTTGGACGCACTGGCGTGCGGCCGCGTTAGCGTCGAAGCTCGCGGTGATGAGTCAGTGCTGTCCGGCTATGTCGCGACCGATGAAGATCTTGACCGTGTCAAGTTGCTCGCCGCTGCTTTGCCTAAAACGTCAGTCGGGAATGTGTTTGTGGCGCCGTGGCCCCAATGCGAAGCCTTACAGACACTCGACAAGCCGCTGAAAATCGCCGATCGCCCAACCGTCGACATCGGGCCGACCGCGGAGCTGAGTGCGGGCGACCCGCTCGAAATTCAAGTCATCTCCCCGCCGCAGATCAGCTATCTCTATGTCTCCTATGTCCAGGCCGACGGCTCGGTCGTGCATCTGGTGCAACCGAAGGCGCTGACGCCCGAGCCGACCCTGCCGCGCCAATTGCTGATGTTTGGCAGTGGCGAGGCCGGCAAGCCGAAATTCAAGATCGGTCCGCCTTTCGGCCGCGAGATGATCATCGCCATCGCCTCGCGCTCGCCGTTGTTCGATCACGAGTTGCCAACGCAGCAAACCGAGCGTGAATACCTGAGCGATTTGCGCCGAGCCCTAATCTACAAGCCCGTCCCGAACATGCCCGACCGCGAACTCGCGGCCACCATCACCACGCTCCGAACCAGCGCGAGGCAGCCATGATTCCGCGATCCATTCTTCTCGTTGGCCTCCTGGCATGTGGCGTGATCCTGCTGTCCCGCCCGGCAGTGGCGGAAGAGCCGCCTTCGTCCGGAGCAATCGAATGCGCGCTCGATCCGAAATGCGCAAAGCCGCCGCTGACGCGCAGTCTTCGGCAGCGCGGCATAATCATCGAAGGCGCGCCCGTCGAGCAGCCGTTATCCGTCAACCTCTATGTCAACTTTGCTTACGATTCGGCGGAACTGACATCCGACGCGCGGATCACGCTCGACCGGCTTGGTGGCGCGCTCCGTGATCCTCGCCTGAGCGAGTTCAGCTTCGTCATCGCCGGCCACACCGATGCGAAAGGCGGCGACGAATACAACCAAAAGCTTTCCGAGCGGCGCGCCGAAACGGTGCGCAGTTATTTGGTCGCTCAGTTCGGCATCAGCGCGGCGCGGTTAACCGCCAAGGGCTATGGAAAATCGCAGTTGCTCGATCCGGCGCGTCCGGAAGACGGCGTCAACCGCCGTGTCCAGGTCATCAACGCGACTGCTGGCGGGAAA
>DAIUEQ010000020.1:23168-28823 GCA_036845025.1 Xanthobacteraceae bacterium
GCGGCCCGGCTCGGCGCGATCCTGGTCTCGAAAGGATTATCGCGGCATGCGTCGAGGATGATGATGTTGCTATGCGCTTCGTCATCGAGGCCTTTGAGGATGCGGTCGATGTCGATCAGCTCGAACGTTGCGGCGTTCTTGCTGGCAACCATGGCGTCGACCGGGACCAGGTAATTGTTGCCGCCGACGGCAAGTCCGTGGCCGGCGTAAAACAGCAACCGGACGGCGGCCGATGGAGCGCGTTGCAGGAATTGCAGCAACGCACCCTCCATGCCGGGGCGATCCAGGTCGGTTGCTTCGATGACTTGAAAGCCGATGTCACGCAGCGCTTTGGCCACGGCGTGCGCATCATTCGCCGGGTTCGGCAGCTTCGGCGCGTTGCGGTAACCACCGTTGCCGATGACAAGAGCAAGCCGGCTGCCCGCCTGAATGACCGGAGGTGAAGTCAGGTTCGGCTGCGGGTTCGGTTGCGGACTGGTGACGGGCGGCTCCGGTTTTGCCGGCGGAGCGGACAAGACGGCAAGGCGGGCTTGCGCGGTGTCGCGGGCCCATTGACCGTTGTCATATTTGGGCGGCAGTCCGACGGCCGTCTGGAAGTCAGTCCGCGCGTGGACGAGATCATGTTTGCTTTCATACGCCAGGCCGCGATTGGTAAGAGCCGCCGAGTAGGCGGGATCAAGCCGAATGGCCTCGGTGAAATCCGCGATGGCGCGATCGATTTGACCTTGGCGGCGAAAGACTATGCCCCGGTCGTTCAGCCCCGTAAAATTTCGCGGATCTAAGCGGAGCGCCTCATTGAAATCAGCCATCGCAAGGTCAGGCTTGCCCTTTTTATTAAAGATCATGCCGCGGTTGACAAAAGCGCCGGCAAGACTGGCGTTGAGATGGATCGCTTGGCTGTAATCAGCGACGGCGCGGTCGAGATCGTTTTTTTGACCGAATGCCAGTCCGCGATTAAAAAACGCGAGAGCGAAGCCGGGATTAAGCTTGATGGCTTGATCGAAGTCGGCCAAGGCGCGATCGATGTCGCCCTTGCGCTGCAACCAGACACCGCGTGTAAAATAGCCGTTCGAATTTTTTGGATCGATGCGGATCGCTTCGGTTTCGTCGGCGATGGCGCGATTCAAATCGCCTTTACCCTCCCATAAACGGCCACGATTGACGAAGGCGAGGGCAAGGCCAGGGTCCAGTTGAATTGCCAGGTCGAGATCGACCAAGGCCCGGTCGAAAGCGCCTTTGCGCCGCCAAGCATCGCCGCGATCGGCAAGAGTTGGCGCGCTTTTCTGATCAAGTTGTATCGCCTGATCGAAGTCCTTAATCGCGCGATCGAGATCATTTCGACGCGCCAGCACGGCGCCCCGGCCGCGATAGCCCATCGCGTAAGCCGGATCGAGCGTTATCGCATGCTCGAAATCGGCAAGCGCCTGATCGTCTTGCCCCTTGCGGAAATAGCCGGCGCCACGGCCGTGATAAGCGACAGCAAGATCGTGGCCCTGGATGCTGCCGGCCTGGATAGTCCGGTTCCACGCGGCGATGCAGTCGTCGATTGCAACCTTTGGGGCGTTACAATCGAGATCATCCGCATGGCTGGCGCCGGCAGAAATTATCAGCAGCACGAGGCTGCAGATGGCAAAGTGAAGGAGGCAGGCGCCAACTTCGCGAAAGCGACGATGGCGTTCACCCGTTCCGCGCGTGGCGTGCGGGCTTTCAGCGCAAGCTATTCCGATCTTCGTCTTCGAAGCCCAAGTCACGGCCGGTGTCGCTCCCGAGCCGAAAACTAATGGGTGCCGGCCAGGAGAACAATATAAATTGGAGCTTGCGTGGCGGGCTCTTTGCGCCGGTGCTGGTTCCGCCTGTACGACGGCGGCGGTCCGAGCCGACGTACCACAAGCATACCGGCTGCTCGGGTCGTTTTCGCCCTCCGGACGATATCGGCGGACAATCTGCTTCGGCCCCGACAATGGTCGAGATTGACGTCGGCGCTGCGGTAAGGCCAAATCACCGGCATTGCAGGCAAGCGTCCCGCGCATGGAGCATTTGGTATGAAGAAGAGAAGAGCCCCGACTTCTAAAGGCGCCAAGAAGCAAGCAAAGATTGCTCATCCCGGCATGATGGGTGATGGTACCGAGGAACAGAATTTGGGTGAGCGCGGCAACCCGGCGGCACGAATTAAGAAGAAGGAAGTGGTTGCCGCGTTCGGCAAAAAACGCCCCGCCAAATAATCGTCGTCGGCCGCAGCGCCGATCAAGATCCGGACCGCATCTGGCTGACGCTCGGCAGTCCGGTTGCCCTGAACGTCCCCCTCAATACCGCGCGTTGCCCGGCGTGCGCGGGAATGGAATCGCGTCGCGCACATTCGACAGGCCGGTGACGTAGGCAAGCGTCCGCTCGAAGCCTAAACCGAAGCCCGCGTGCGGCACGGTGCCGTAGCGGCGCAGATCGCGATACCAACTGTAATGTTCTTTATCGATCGCGCGCTCGGCCATCCGTGCGTCGAGCATGTCGAGCCGTTCCTCGCGCTGGCTGCCGCCGATAATTTCGCCGATGCCCGGAGCGAGCACGTCCATGGCTGCCACCGTTTTGCCGTCGTCGTTCACCCGCATGTAGAACGCCTTGATATCCTTCGGGTAGTTCATCACTACCACCGGCTTCTTGGCGTATTTCTCGGTCAGGTAGCGCTCGTGCTCGGATTGAAGATCAATACCCCAGCGTACCGGGAATTCGAATTTCTCGTTGGCGCGCTCGAGGACGCCGATTGCGTCGCTGTAATCCATCCGCGCGAACTCGGAGGCGACGATGCCGGAAAGCTTGGCGACCAAGCCTTTCTCGATCCGCTCGTCGAAGAAGGCGAGGTCCTCATGACGCTCTTTCAGCAGCGTCTCCAAGGTAAATTTCAGCAGCCGCTCGGCCAGCGTCGCATCGTCGGCAAGATCGGCAAACGCGATCTCGGGCTCGATCATCCAGAATTCGGCCAGATGCCGGCTGGTATTTGAATTCTCAGCGCGAAATGTCGGGCCGAAGGTGTAGACCTTGGTCAGCGCCAGGCAGTAAGCCTCGACATTCAACTGGCCCGAGACGGTGAGAAACGCCTCGCGGCCAAAGAAGTCTTTGTTGAAATCGACCTTGCCGTTGGCGTCGCGCGGCAGGTTGGCGAGATCGAGCGTCGAGGCGCGAAACAACGCGCCGGCTCCTTCGGCGTCGGACGAAGTGATGATCGGGGTGTTGACCCAGAAGAAGCCGTTGTCGTCGAAGAAGCGGTGGATCGCCTTAGCCAGCGTGTGGCGTACCCGCGTTGCCGCGGCGATCACATTGGTGCGCGGCCGCAAATGCGCCACCTCGCGCAGAAACTCCATGGTGTGCGGTTTCGGCTGGATCGGATAGGTATCCGGATCGTCGACCCAGCCGATCACTTTGATCTCGCTTGCTTGCATCTCGAACGGCTGTCCTTTAGCCGGCGAGGGGACGATGGTGCCGGTCGCCTCGACCGCGCAGCCGGTGGTGATTTTCAGCACCTCGTCGGCATAATTGGACAGGGTGCTCGGCGCGACCACCTGCAGCGGATGGAGCGAGGAGCCGTCGGAAAGGTGTACGAAGGAAATTCCGGCCTTGGAGTCGCGACGCGTGCGCACCCAGCCTTTTACCGTCACCGGCGCGTCTTGCGGCGCCTGCCCGGCGAGGATCGAGCGCACATCGAACGTCTTGTTCATTGGCGCGAGAGTTACCATAGTCGTCGACAGCGGCCAAACACTTCGATTGAGAAGATGAGGGACAGCGATGCGCAAAACTTTCTGGCTAATGGCAACGCTCGCAGCCGGCCTCGGTGCCGCGCCGCTTCACGCCGCCGATGAGCCGGACCTAATCTTCAAACGTTCGACCGTCTTTCGCTTTCTGACGCCGAACGACAAGCTTGCGACCTACGGCGTCGACGATCCCGACGTCGATGGGGTGGCTTGCCACTTTACCGCGCCCGAGCGGGGCGGGGTGAAAGGCTGGATCGGCGTCGCCGAAGAGGTTTCGGATATTTCGCTGTCGTGCCGGCAGATCGGGCCGATCCGCTTCAAGGAAAAATTCGCGCAAGGCGAGGATATGTTTCGCAAGCGCCGCTCGCTTTTCTTCAAGAAGATGCAGATTGTGCGCGGCTGCGACGCCAAACGAAATGTACTGGTCTACATGGTTTATAGCGACCGGTTGATTGAAGGTTCGCCGAAAAACTCGACGTCCTCAGTGCCGATCATGCCGTGGGGCACCAACGACGACATTCAAAAATGCGCGGACTATTTGGAGAAATAATAATATCTGCGAAGCGAACGGCCGGGCGCTTCCTCAATCTTGAAGGCGCTTCAGATCCGTGATCGTTCCCATGCCAACGCCACAATCACGGCCATCGCCGCTTGGATCGCGATAATCGCGGCCACGCAACCGTCCCAGCCGGCGGCGTGCCATACCAGCCCCATGAGAAAAGCGCCGGCGCTGCCGCCAATGTAGAAGCTCGAGGCATAAAGCCCTGCCGCGGAGGAGCGCCCTTCCTTGGCCGTGGTGATGACGTAGCCCGTAGATACCGCCTGGCACAGCATCCCGCAGGTGGCGCAAATCGTTAGTCCGACAATGATCACCCAGACGGGCGGCGCCAACAGCATGAGCGAGCCGCAAATCCATACGGCGATGACGCCCAATATGAAGCGCCGGCGGCCGAACATCAAAATGGCGCGGCCGACCCACGGCACGATAAAGCTGCCGCTCAAATAGGTGGCAAACAGCGCTCCGAGCATCGTGGGCGTGAAAAAGTAAGGCGCGGCGGCCAAGTGGAAGCTCACATAGGTGAAAGTCGCAATAAAATTGAACAGGACGCCAAAACCGACAGCATAGATCGCAAGTAGCCGCGGATTGCGCAAATGCGCCAGCATTTGGTGCGCCGACGCGAGCAGGCCGCCCGAGCGGACAAAACCACGCTCGCGCGGCAATGCGAGGGTGACGATCAGGGCGCCGATGAGCGTGAGCAGCGCCACTGCCAGAAAGGAGGCGCGCCAGCCGAACAAATCGGCGACAGCGCCGGTGACGAAGCGGCCGCTGAATCCGCCGACGCTCGAGCCGGAGATAAATAATCCTGCCACACGCGGCACCTCGGCCGGCGGCCATTCGTCGCCGACATAGGCGACCGCGACGGTGAAAATCGGCGGCAACAGCAAGCCTTGCACGAACCGCAGGATCGCGAGTTGCGTCACGCTATCGGCAAACATCATGAGCAGCGTCGGCACGACTACGGCGAATCCGGCAGCGGTGATCAGGCGCTTCCTTCCGAACACATCGGCCAACGCGCCGGTAAACGGTGCGGTGAGCGCGATCGCCGCGGTCGTTGCGGTCATTAGCGTGCTGATGTCGCCGGCGCCGACGCCGAACTCGCGTGCCAGTTCCGGCAACAACGATTGCGGCGAATAGAGATTAACAAAGGCGGAAAAGCCCGCCGTCGCTATGGCGAGCGCACGAACGTCGAATGCCATGCCGTATTATGCGCGACCGGTACAACGAAAGCACCCTGGCATTGTGCGAGGCAGCTAGGCGCGCCGCCGCGGATCGGCCGGCGTCCGGTTCCGCAAGCCCGCGTCAGCCGAAGCAGGCGACAAAGCCGGCGCGGATGGTTTCGAAAAACACCGCCGT
>DAIUEQ010000021.1:0-28551 GCA_036845025.1 Xanthobacteraceae bacterium
ACGGACGCGATCAACGGCCCCGTCCGAGGCGTCAAGCTTAGATCAAGGCGGGCGGCACCGGCGACGACCAAGGAACCATCAAGTCGGCTTTACGCGCGGCGAGGAAACAGGGAAGCTTGAGCGCGGGCACTGTGGGCAAGCGGGAAAAGGCCAGGTCATGCCGGGCAAGCGCGTGCAATTCGACGAAGCGACCTGGCGGCAGATCGATCTTCTCGGTCACGATCAGATGAAGGACTTTCAAGAACTCGCGGACGAAGCGTTTCGCGACCTGTTGAAGAAGCACGACCGGCCCGTCGACCTGAAGGACGCGCTGCGCCGCAGCGCCGGCGTGTCCGCGACCATCCACCACCTACGGCCCGCTAAGGGAAAACCGCCGCGGCGCCGAACATAACAAACAAAGACATAACCGAACCGAGACGGCGCAAAGTTCCGCGCTAATGAATCGTCAACATTGGCTGCGTGATGGCGGGAACTTTTCTCTATATCGCCGCACTTTTGGTTCTACCGGCGAAAAATTGGTCTCGTGTCCTGCCGTCCCGAAGTTCCACCGGCAGCGTTCATGAAATCTGAAAGCAGCTAAAGCACGTGAAGATAAACCGAATTTTCAGGGCTCGCGGCTATAACGTTTCCCCAAACGACGTGCAAAATGAAGGGTCGCCGTCATGCGCGTGACTCAATTTTCGTGGAGCGAGAACGCCGGCTGGGCGGCCCCATCTGGTAACGGTGCCGACAGTGATCTCGTCTTCTTCTTTGGCAATCGTCAGGCGTTGGCGTGCGGAGCTCGTTATCACGAGCTGCGCACCAAGTTTCCGCACGCGCACATTGTTGGGTGCAGCACCGGCGGCCAAATTCATAACGACGACGTGACCGATGACGAGATTGCCGCAGTCGCGCTCAATTTCGATGCGACCAAACTGCGGGTTTTCTGCGAGCCGGCGTCAGCCGCCGAACGCTCGCGCGCGTGCGGCGAGGCGATTGGCGGCGCGCTTGCGGCGCCCGATCTTGTCGGAGTTTTTGTGCTGTCCGACGGTCTCAACGTCAACGGCAGCGAACTCGTCGCCGGAATAACTAGCGTGGTGGGCGAGAATGTTTCGATCACCGGCGGATTAGCTGGCGACGGTGCGGATTTTCACGAGACGCTGGTCGGCGCCAATTGCGCTCCCCGCAAACACCTGGTCGCAGGCGTCGGGTTCTACGGCCCGGCAGTTCGGATCGGCCACTGCAGCGCCGGTGGCTGGGACGAATTTGGACCGCGCCGCCGCATAACCAAATCGCGCGGCAACGTGCTGTTCGAATTTGACGGCGAACCTGCGCTCGATCTCTACGAGCGCTATCTCGGCGAAGATGAAGCCAAAGGGTTGCCCGGCTCCGGTTTGTTGTTTCCGCTGCGGATCTTCGATCCCGAACGGCCGCAGCACGACATTGTCCGCACCATTCTCGCCGTCGACCGAGAGGCGCGCTCGATGACGTTTGCCGGCGACGTTCCCCAGGATTGGACCGCACAACTCATGCGCGGGCACTTCGACCGTCTCGCGGCCGGCGCCGCGCAGGCCGCTCGCCAGGCCGTCGACGGCATCGGCGAAACCCATTCCGGCGACAGCGTCGCCATTCTTGTCAGCTGCATCGGCCGCCGCTTGCTGATGGGCCAGCACACCGCCGACGAACTCGAGGCGACCAGCGCCGAATTCGGTCCGCGAATTCCGCAACTCGGTTTTTATTCGTACGGCGAAATCTCCCCGCATCGCGTGTCCGGCGTCTGTGAACTACACAACCAGACCATGACCGTTACGACGATTGCCGAGGCGACCGGCAACGCTCGTGCATAAGCTTCTCGCCAGACAACTTGCCAAGGCGGCAAAAGCCTCGGGCGAGGTGGACCTGCAGGCCCTTCTCGCACTCGTCTCGGGGGCCTACGAGCAATCCGACGTTGACCGCCAGCGCACCGATCGTTCGATCGCGCTGATGATCGGCGAGCTCGAACAGCTCAATCACGGACTCGATCAGCTGGTGCAGGAGCGGACTGCCGAATTGCGCGAACGGGAGTTCGAATTGCAGGCGCAGAACCTGCGGTTTGACGCTGCGCTGGAGAATATGCCGCAAGGGCTGTGCATGTTCGACCGCAACGAGCGGCTGATCGTCTGCAACGAACGCTATGGCGAGATGTACGGCCTGTCTCCCGAGCAAACCAAACCGGGCGTGACGCTGCGCACGATTCTCGAAGCCCGCGTCGAGCGCGGCTACCATCCCGAGGAACCGGACCTGTACGTCGAGAAGATCCTGGCGAAAGTACGCAACAGCCAACCGTACTATACCGAATATCCGATGAGCGATGGACGCATCTTCGCTATCTTTCACCGGCCGATGGCCGGCGGCGGATGGGTTGCCATCCACCAGGACATCACCGCGCAAAAACAGGCGGAAACGCAGATCGCGTTCATGGCTCGCCACGACGGCCTGACCGGCTTGGCCAATCGCTCGGTGCTGCTGGAGAAAATGGAAGAAGCACTGGCACGGCTGCGCCGCCACGGCAGCCCGTTCACGGTGTTCATGCTCGACCTCGATTTGTTCAAGATCGTCAACGATTCACTCGGTCATCCCATGGGCGATGAGCTGCTCAAAGTCGTGGCCGCCCGGCTGTTGGCGTGCACACGCGAAACCGACACCGTGGCGCGGCTCGGCGGCGACGAGTTCGCCATTCTGGCGACGGCGGACGAAAATCAGCAAGGCGCCGCGATCGCCACCGCTAATCGGCTGTTGGCGGCGATATCGACGCCTTTCGATCTCGACGGCAATGTCATCAATATCGGCACCAGCATCGGCATCGTGCTGGCGCCGACGCACGCAGCAAATGTCGAACAACTGCTCAAGAACGCCGACCTCGCGCTCTACAAGGCCAAGGGTGAAGGCCGCGATTCCTATCGGTTTTTCGAACCGTCCATGGGGCTCGAGGCCATCACGCGACGCGCCCACCAAAGCGAACTTCGCAGCGCGCTTACCAACGACGAATTCATTCTGCACTATCACCCCATCGTCGACGTCCATACGCGGGAACCCGCCAGCGTTGAGGCTCTGATCCGCTGGAAGCATCCGCAACGTGGCATGATTTCGCCGCTCGAATTTATCCCGTTGGCGGAGGAAACCGGCCTGATCAACCCGATCGGCGAATGGGTGTTGCGCAAGGCTTGCGCCGACGCCGCGCAATGGCCGGCAAACGTCAAGATCAGCGTCAATCTGTCGGCAGTACAGTTTCGTCGCTTGTGTCCGATCGACAACGTCCGCAACGTGCTCGACGACACCGGATTGCCGCCCGAGCGGCTCGAACTCGAGATCACGGAAACAGTGTTGCTGCAGGGAAACGAAGAAAACGTCGAGACGCTGCATCAACTGCGCGCCATGGGCATTTCCATCGTGCTCGACGATTTCGGCACCGGATATTCATCGCTCAGCTATTTGCGCATGTTTCCGTTCGACAAGATCAAAATCGACCGCTCATTCGTCCAAGAGCTGGCGAAGAATGAGCACAGTGCGTCGATCGTATCGGCGGTGGCGGGCCTGGGTCGCAGTTTGCGCATCGGCACCGTCGCCGAGGGCGTGGAAACCGAGGACCAGCTGGTGCTCATCCGCGCCGCCGGCTGTACGCACGCGCAAGGTTTTCTGTTCGGTAAACCGTGTGCGGTCGAGGAGCTTAAGTTTGGGCGTCTGGGTCAGCGAAAGCTGAAAAGCAAAGTCGCTTGACGCGACGGCAGTGGCCCGAAGCGGCTTCCTTCCTAGGCGAACCGCGCCCTTGCCCGCTCCCGCGCCTTCACCGCTTCGACTTCGCGGTTTCGCGCCGGACTTGCTGTCTCAAGCGATGCCAATAACCGGCGCGCCGTCGCGGAAACTTCATCGACTGCACGCGCGAAGGCCGCCTCATTGGCGTGCGACGGCTTCCCAAACCCGCTGAGCTTGCGGACAAATTGCAGCGCGGACGCGCGAATTTCGTCCTCGGTTGCCGGCGGCTCGAAATTAAACAGCGTACGGATGTTGCGGCACATCGTGGCCTCCTTCACTAGTCGTCCGATTGTAACATTCGCATCACGTCTCGGCACACCCTCACGCGAATGTTAGGATCAAAGGCGCCAATATGCCGGATCAATCTACCAAACTCGCTGCAACCCCGGTCAGCATTACCGACGAGCGTAGTGTCCGGGTCTCGGGCCTACTGCAAGCACCGTCCAGCTCGCGCGCGTGCTACGTCTTTGCCCATGGCGCCGGCGCCGGCATGAAGCATCCCTTCATGGCCGCAATTGCCGAAGGCCTTGCAACGCGTGGCATTGCCACGCTGCGCTACCAATTTCCCTATATGGAGCGCGGCGCGAGGCGGCCGGATCCACCGCAGCTTGCGCACGCAACCGTCCGTGCCGCCATCGCGGCGGCGGCCGGCGCCTTCCCCGGTCTGCCGCTTGTCGCCGGCGGTAAATCTTTTGGCGGGCGCATGACCTCGCAAGCTCAGGCTATCGCGCCGCTCCCCGGGGTCCGCGGGCTTGCATTCCTCGGTTTTCCGCTGCATCCGGCCGGCAAACCATCGAGCGAGCGCGCCACTCATCTCTCTGCCGTGCATATCCCGATGCTGTTTCTGCAAGGAACCCGCGACCCGCTCGCGGCACTCGAACTCCTCGAGCCGCTCTGCCGCGCGCTAGGCGAGCGTGCAAGCTTGGAGCTCTTTGCCGAAGCCGATCATTCGTTCCACGTACCGGCGCGCAGCGGCCGCACCGACGTCGATGTGCGTGAGGTCTTGCTGGATGCGCTTTCGGCTTGGATCGCAACCGCGATCAGCGTCCCATTGCCAGAGCAATGAGTCCGAGCAGGCCGACCACCACGCGCCACCACACGAACAGCGAAAATCCGTGGCGCGAGACGTAGCCGAGAAAGGTCTTCACCACGAACCAGGCGCAAGCAAAAGATACGACGAAACCCACGGCGATGATCGCGATGTTGGAGTGGGTCAATTGCCCATGTTCTTTGTAGAGATCGTAAGCGAACGCACCAGCCATGGTCGGCATGGCGAGCCAGAACGAGAACTCCGCGGCCGCCCGGCGGTCGGCGCCCAGCAGCATGGCGGCGACAATGGTTGCGCCGGAGCGTGAAACTCCCGGGATCATCGAAACGCACTGCGCCAGCCCGATGTAGAAATACATCGGTAGCGTAAACCTCGTCGCCTCGTGAAAGCGGGGTTTCAGGTCGAGCTGATCAACCCAGAGCAGCACGGCGCCGCCGGCAATGAGCGAAAAGCAGACAATCCATGGATTGAACAGCACGTCCTTGATGAGTTTGTAAGCCAACGCGCCGATTACCGCCGCCGGCAGAAAGGCAATCAACACCCCGATCACAAAGCGTCTCGCCTGCGGATCGGTGAAAAAACCGGTCGCCAAATGCAAAAGCCGCCCCGCATAGATCGACAGCAGCGCCAGGATCGCGCCGAACTGGATGAGAACCGCGAAGCTTTTGCCGAAATCCTCGTCGCTGAAGCCGAAAAACCGCTGCATCAGCAGGAGATGCCCGGTCGAAGAGACCGGAACGAACTCGGTCAAGCCTTCCACCACGCCGAGGATGATCGCTTTGATGAAATCGAACGTCATGGCTTTAACGTCATGGGCGGACTCCGCGACCGGATGCGTCGGACGACGCTTGGTGAAAGAGGACTGGAAGTATCGTTTGGCTCGACTTGTGACCGAGGGCGGCGATTGTGGCAACCGTTACGGCAGCAGGCAAATCGCGCTGTGCAAACCGCCCGCTCTTTGTTGCCTGGGGATTCGCTTCCCGTATAAGGGAACTAGTGGTCCGATTCTAACATTCGTCTCCCGGTTCGGTAACTATCATGCGAATGTTGGAATCAAAGGACCACTAGCAAATATAAGTGCTAGTGGAGCTTTGGATTTGACATTCGCTTGGCGAGTTCGCGGCCCGGTGGGTAGCGAATGTCAAATCCACTCCACTGGGAGGAGCGACCCGCTTCTTCGCGTTTTGTGCAATCACAGCTCTATGCGCCAGGCATGTTGACGCTGTTCCACTATCCGCTTTGCCCGCATTCACGCTTCGTGCGCCTGGCGCTCGAGGAGCTTGGCGCGTCGCCGCGACTGGTGGAGGAAAGGGCGTGGGAGCGGCGGGAAGAATTTCTCCGCCTTAATCCGGCCGGCACGACCCCAGTCCTGATCGAAGAAGGCGTGCCGCCGGTCCCCGGCGCGGCCGTCATCATCGAGTATCTCGAAGAGACGCGCGGCGATGCGGCTCCGGCTCATCTCATGCCGCGGCCGCCGGTGGATCGCGTCGAGGTCCGCCGTCTCATGAGCTGGTTCAACGACAAATTCTTCGCCGAGGCGAGCGGCGCGCTGGTGAACGAGCGGGTCTATAAACGCTTCATCCCGGGCGACAGCGGCGGGGGGGCGCCTGATACCGAGGTCATGCGGGCGGCGCGGAGCAACATTAAATACCATCTGCGCTATATCGGCTGGCTCGTCCGCAAGCGCGACTGGCTTGCCGGAACGAGCCTGACCTACGCTGACCTGGCCGCGGCGGCGCATTTATCCGCGGTCGATTATCTGGGCGATGTGCCGTGGGACGAAGACGACAGCTGCAAAGCCTGGTACGCGAGAATAAAGTCGCGCCCGTCGTTCCGCCCGCTGTTGCGCGAGACGCTTCCCGGCCTCGCGCCGGCGCCAAATTACGCCAACCTCGACTTTTGATCGGTAGCGGCGACGCCATAAAGACGGCGCTTGCCGCCGCGGCGCGGGCGGAGGGATTTGACGCGTTCGGCGTTACCCGGCCGGACGCCATCCCGCAAGCCGCCGCACGGCTGCGTGGCTTCCTCGCCGACGGTGCTCATGGCGACATGGACTGGATGGAGCGCAACGCCGATCGCCGCGGCGATCCGCGTCAGATTTGGCGCGACGGGCGGTCAATCGTCATGCTTGGCGTCAATTACGGGCCGGACGAAAATCCGCTCGCGGTGCTCGAACAGCGGATGCAGGGTGCCGTCTCGGTCTACGCGCGCGGCGACGATTATCACGACGTGATCAAGCCGCGGCTCAAGAAACTTGGGCGCTGGCTCATCGACAACGCCGGTGGCGAGATCAAAGTCTTTGTCGACACGGCGCCCGTTATGGAAAAGCCGCTCGCCGAAGCCGCTGGCCTCGGCTGGCAGGGTAAACATACCAATCTCGTATCGCGCGAGCTCGGTTCGTGGCTGTTCCTGGGCGCGATTTTCACAAGCCTGGACTTACCCGTGGACCCCGCCGAGCATGACCATTGCGGCACCTGCCGCGCCTGCCTCGACGTCTGCCCCACGGCGGCGTTTCCGGCGCCTTACCAGCTCGACGCCCGGCGCTGCATTTCGTACCTCACCATTGAGCATAAGGGGCCGATCTCGCGCGAACTGCGCCCGCTGATCGGGAATCGGATTTACGGCTGCGACGATTGCCTCGCGGTATGTCCGTGGAACAAGTTCGCGCAGTCAGGCCGCGAAGCTAAGCTCGCCGCCCGCGCCGCTTTACAAGCCCCGCAGCTCGCCGATCTCGCGCGGCTCGACGATGCCGGCTTTCGCGCCTTGTTCGCCAAAAGTCCGGTCAAGCGCGTTGGGCGAGCCCGCTTCTTGCGCAACGTGCTTATCGCCATCGGCAATTCGGGCAGCGCCAAGCTCGCGGACGAGGCGGAACGGCTCCTGGAAGATTCCTCGGCACTCATTCGCGGCGCGGCGGTCTGGGCGCTCGGGCGGCTCGATCGCGGCCGGCTTGCGCGCTGCGCCCGGACGCGGCGAAGCGCTGAGGATGATCCGCAAGTGATCGACGAATGGGCGGCCGCGCTTGAGTGAGACGCCATGCCGACACTGATGTGCTTCGGACTTGGCTATGCCGCCGAACATTTCATCGCCGCCTTCGGCGATGGCTTCGACCGGATCACCGGAACCGTGCGCGGCATCGAGCGCGCCGCCGATCTCAATTCGCGATTTGCCGGGCAGGTGAAAGTTCTTGCGTTCGACGGCAAGTCGGCAAGTGCCGAAGCCAAAGAGGCCGCGGCGAATGCTGATGCGGCGCTCGTCTCGATCCCGCAGACCGAAACCGGCGACCCGGTGCTTGCGGCCTTCGGTGAAGAAGTGGCGCAGGCGCGCCGCATCCGCACCATCGTCTATCTTTCAACGGTCGGCGTATATGGCGACCACGCCGGCGCCTGGGTGGACGAGACGACAGTGCCCCGCGCCGACTCAATCCGCGGGCAGAATAGGCTCGCCGCCGAGAACGCCTGGCGCGAATTCGGCCGGCACTCCGGAGCCGCGGTCGCCGTTCTCCGGCTCGCGGGCATTTACGGGCCTGGCCGCAATGCGCTCGTCCAGCTCGCCCGCGGCGAAGCGCGCCGCATCGCCAAACCAGGCCAGGTTTTCAATCGCATCCACGTCGCCGACATCGCGCAGACGATCGATGCAGCGTTTGCAAACGCCGCGCGCGGGATTTTCAACGTCACGGACGATGAGCCGGCATCGCCGGGCGATCCAATTGTGTTTGCCGCTCAACTTCTCGGCCGCGAGCCGCCGCCGGAGATTTCGTTTGCGGAGGCGGCGCCGTCGCTGTCGCCGATGGCACTGAGTTTCTGGCAGGGCTGCCGGCGCGTGAAAAACGCCAAGCTCAAACGCGAACTCGGCGTCAAATTACAGTTTCCGACTTATCGCGAGGGGCTCCGCGCGCTTTTTGCCACGGATCAACACGCCGCCTAACTGCGGCGCGGCCACAGCCTTGCCGGCTAGTGCAGACTTGGGCCCTTGAGAAAGCGATCTCGCTCGCCCGATTTAACGCGCAGCTCTGAGGTCTCGCCGTCGCGATAGATTGTGATCGGCACCTCGACGCCCGCCGGGCCTTGAGCCCAGACACCGCGGAACAGACCGGCGAGATCGCTGACCTCTTTTCCAGCCACCGCGAGTACAATATCGCCGACGCGCAAGTCGGCGCGCTTGGCCGGACCGCGATCGGCAAGCCCGACCACTACCAGGCGATCTTCCACTTCGGTCGCGTAAAAGCCGAGCCACGGTCTAGGCGGCGCATTGCGCCTTCCGAACTTCATCAGGTCGTCGAAAATCGGCGGCAAAAGATCGATCGGCACCATCATGTTGATGTTCTGTGCCGGCTCGTTGTCAACGGCCTGCTGTAGCTGCAACGAGCCGATGCCGAGAAGATCACCCGCCGGACCGATCAAAGCGGTGCCGCCCCAATTGGGATGCGCCGGTGCGGTAAAAATGGCTTCATCGAGCACGTATTCCCAATAGCCGGCGAATTCCTGCTTGGCGACAATGCGTGCAGCGACCGAGCGCGGCCGGCCGCCGGCGCCACCGACAACGACGCGCTCACCGAGTGAAGCCGACGCCGAGCGGCCGATCTCGAGCGCCGGCATGTCGAGCTTGGCGAGCGCCTGTATCAGACCGAAGCCGGTTTCCTGGTCATAGCCAAGCAAGTGGCCCGGCACCGAACGGCCGTCGTTCAGGGTAAGCCAGATTGTGTCCGCCTCGGTCACCAAATAACCGATGGTGAGGATCAAGCCGTTGCTGCGAATAATGACGCCATTGCCGGCGCGCTCGGTTCCGAGCGTTTCCGCCGTGAACGCATCGGCGGGCACCGTTGCGCGCAGCGCAACGATCGAAGCCAGCGCCAAGTCGAGATCGTAGGAATAGTCGTCGGGTTTCGGCTGCGCCGAGTTCGGCACTTTCCAGTCGCTCACCGATGCCATCGAACTTAATCCTTAGCTGCCCGACGATTGCAGCCTAGCACAAACTGTTCCACGTCATCGCCGGATGTTCACATTTATCATTTAGATCATCGGCGCCGTCACGGGCACGCCTTCAAGACCCAACGCGACCAGGCGTCCAAGCTCCTGCCTTGTTCCCGCCCAATCCTTTCCGCAAAACGTGTCGCTTGCTTCGTCGCGGGATCGGGGAACTCGGTGCGTCTCTTTTTCAGCTTGGCTGTTCTTTCTCTTGCGGCTGCGGGCATGTGCGCGAGCGCCGCCGCACAGCAGCCTTATCCCCCGCCGCCACCCGGTTACTATCCGCCGCCGCCCGGTTATTACCCGCCACCACCGGGCTACTCCTCGCCAGCGCCCTATACCCCGGCACCGCCGCAGCCCTATAGCGACGAGCCGTTGCCGCCGGGTGATGTTGCCGCGGCTGGCGGACCTCCCGGTTATGACCGCGACATCACCGGCGGACCGGTCCAGCCATATGAGCCTTATCGCCAAGGTGCTGGCAATCCGCCGCCGGGTTATTATCCGCCGCCGGGCGCGCCGCAGCGAAGTACGGCGATCGAAGGCCTGCCGCCGGACGACCAGCCCGAACGAGGGCCGCGCAAGGAATTGCCGCAGCAGCTTCAACGCCAGCTCGTCGACTACGTGACATCCGAGCCCGCGGGCACGATCATCATCGATACGCCGCACACGTTTCTTTATTTGGTGCGGGGCGGCGGCAAGGCAGTTCGCTACGGAATCGGCGTCGGCCGCGAAGGGTTCACCTGGACCGGAACCGAACGCGTCAGCCGCATGACCGAATGGCCCGACTGGCATCCGCCCAAAGAGATGATCGAACGGCAACCATACCTGCCGCGCTTTATGGCTGGCGGCGAAGGCAATCCGCTGGGCGCCCGCGCGCTTTATCTCGGCAACACGCTCTATCGCATTCACGGGACCAATCAGCCATCGACCATCGGTCACTTCGTATCATCGGGCTGCATTCGTTTGACCAACGAAGACATCGAAGATCTCTACAGCCGGGTGAATTTGGGCACGCGGGTCGTGGTGTTGCCGGGCGCGGATGCAGCTTCGCCGCAGCGGGCGGTTGCGCGCTAGGGGAAGCCGCGGAAACCTTGTCGCATTGGGCTCGGCAGGTTGTTTCGCCATTTGGCTTAGCGATTTGTGATGTTGGATCGTCGCCGACTCATTTAGTGTCGCGCGTTGACGATTTACCCTGTGGACACCTGCGTGATGATTTGCCGAAACAGTCGCGGCTTATGCGAGAATAATCTCGCACCATAGCCGCCGCGGAGCGGTTGGGCATTTTCGCAAGTCTTGTTCGAAGGTCTTGCCGGGCGCTCGAGAGGTCGCATGTTCCCCAATGTCCGCCTGATGACCGCTTCGACCATCGTTTCGGTGATGGCGCTGTTTTTCGCATTCGGTGTCTATGCGTCGTTGCGGGTCAGCCACGCGCCGCTGGCGCGATCATCGCGGGCTGCTCCGCTACAGCTTGTCGGCTTTAACGTCGCCATGTTGCCGGTCACCGTGCTTGAGCCGTTCGCGGACAAGCATCTTGCCCCGACCGTCGCCGATAATAGTGCGGCCTTGGCGTATTCCGCCCCGCAAGCAGCGCCACCGCAGGCAGCCCCTCCGCCAATAGCGCCGCCTTCCGCTGTCGCCCCCGATGCGCACGCAGACAATGCGCCAGCCGACGAGCCAGCGGAAAATAGCGAAGTCACACAAATGCAGATTACCGGCGCGCTCGAGGCCGCGCGCGAGCCAAAGGCGCCCGAGGCGCCACCACAGGACAGCACGGCGTCGACCCCGAACATGGAGCAAAGCACGGTCGATGCTGCGCCGCCGCCGGCCTTGCCCTCCGTCGTTTCGCCTCCCACTGCGGCTTCGCCGCAAATTCCGCCGGCCGAACGAACGGCCGCGATCGAGACGATGCCGGCGGCTGTCGCAGAGCCCGCTGCGGCTACAGACGACAGTGAGGACGACGCCGACATCGTTCCGAAAAAGAAGAAGAAGAAAAAACACATCGCCCGACGCCATTACTACCGGACGCCGCTTCGCACTGTCGCCCAGACCTCGGCGCCGCAGCAGCAATCGTCAGTCTGGCCGGTCGCGATCGGCGGCCCACTCGTCGCGGCGCCCAAACGCTAGTGTGCGGACTTCTGGACCGCGGGCACTAAGCGGCCCCGGGCTTGACCTGACCGGCAGCGGCAACCCATTTGATACTGCGATCGTTTTCTCTTGTTAAAGCAGAGCCCGCTTGATTCCGCTGTCCGTCCTTGATCTGTCGCCGGTGACCACCGCCACCCCCGGAGCGGCGGCGCTGCGAAATTCGCTCGACCTCGCGCGGCTTGCCGATGACCTCGGCTACACACGCTATTGGCTCGCCGAGCATCATAACCTCGACAGCATCGCCAGTTCCGCGCCCGAGATCATGATCGGTCAGGTCGCCGCCGCGACGAAACACATTCGTGTCGGATCCGGCGGCATCATGCTGGTCAACCACGCGCCGCTCATGGTCGCCGAACGCTTCAAAGTCCTTGAGGCTTTGTTTCCCGGCCGGATCGATCTCGGCCTTGGCCGCGCGCCGGGAACGGACCAGGTCACGTCTTATGCCTTGCGCCGCCGCCAAGACCCGCGCGAAGGCGACGAATTTCTCGAGCGCTTTCAGGAGTTGGTGCTGCTCGAGCGCAACAGCTTTCCCGAAGGCCATCCGTTCCGCAGCGTACACGCCATCCCAGCCGACGTCGCCCTGCCGCCAATCTGGCTTCTCGGATCGAGTGGTTACAGCGCCGAACTGGCTGCCGCCGCCGGCATGGGATTCGCCTTCGCGCACCATTTCGCCCAGCACGACGCGGCGAGCGCGATGCTTACCTATCGCGAAAATTTCAAGCCGTCGGCCACCCTCCCCGAGCCCTACGCGATCCTTGCCACCGCCGCGATCGCCGCCGATACCGGCGCTGAAGCTGAGCGCATTGCCGCCAGCGCCGACCTTAATTTTGTGTACCGGGCCCAAGGCCAGCATCCACCGTTTCAATCGCCGCAAGACGCTGCCGCCTATCCGTATACGCCGGTCGATCGCGACCGTATCGCGCGGCACCGCGAGCAGCTTGCCGTCGGCGCCATCGACGATGTGCGTAACCGCCTCGTCGCACTTGCCGAAACCACCCGCGCCGACGAATTGATGATCACCACCAATGTCTTCGACCACGCCGCGCGGCGGCGGTCATATCAGCTATTGGCCGAAGCCTTTGCGCTAACGCCGGCCGGTTGACGGGCCGGCTGGTTAGAAGGTTCTTAAATTTGTTGCCTATTAGCCATAATCCCCACAGGCGATGTGTGTAACCCGTCGAGACCGTGGCGAAACGCCGTCAACTCCATTAAGATTCCAAGCTTAGGTTGCGTCTCTCTTCGACTTGGGCTGGATCGATTTGGGCTGGATCGATTGAGTAGCTTCCACGCGAACAAGATCGCTTTGTCGCTGTTGCATGGGTTGCCGGCAAGCGCCGGCGCAGCCTGCGCCATAGTCTGCGGATTTTCGGCCTGTGCATTTTTGGCCGCGACGCCGGCGTCCGCCGAGGTTCGGGGTTTTATGCACGCGGCAAACCCGCCTGCCGCGGAGGTCAGGCCGGTCATGCGCATGGCAAGCCGGCCCGCCGGCGAGATCAAGACCGGAAACCGCGTCGCAAACCGGCAGGCTGTCGCGCCGGCCGCGAAGTTGCCGTTCGGAAATATTCCGAAAGGCCCGCTGCAGATTTTCGTCTCCATCAACCAGCAGAAGCTGCACCTTTACAGCAACGGTGAAAAGGTCACCGAGACACTGGTGGCAACCGGCGTGCCCCAACATCCGACGCCGACCGGTGCGTTCAGCATCGTTCAGAAGCAACTCCTTCACCACTCCAACATCTATAGCGGTGCGCCCATGCCGTTCATGGAGCGCATCACTTGGTCGGGCGTCGCCTTGCATGAGGGCGTGAATTTGGGTCATCCAGCATCGCATGGCTGCATCCGCATGTCGCACGATTTCGCGGTGCGCTTGTATGCGGTGAGCAAACTCGGCGCCGAAGTATTCATTAGCAATGCCGAACTTGCGCCGCAGGAATTCGCCGACCCGCACCTGTTCGTGCACAAAGATCCGACGCCGCCCGTCCCGGTCTTGGCCGCAGCCTCGGTCACGCTGCCGTCGGCGCTTGCGCAGGATTCCCGGACGGTCACTGACGCCGCCGCCGTCGAGACGGTGCGTGAGGCCAAGCCAGTTGCGGACGCCGCCATCGCTGCCGATCCCATCCGCGACGACAAGCCGGCTGCGGACATCGTCGCTCCGGCAGATATCGCTCGCGCCGATAAACCGGCTTTTGAAAGCACCGTCGCGGCGGATACCGCGCATAACAAACAGGCCGCTGCAGAGAACACCAGCGCTGCGGATTCCGCTCACAACACCAAGGTTGCTGCCGAAGCTTCGTCCATGCGAGTCATCGGCGATCCGCTGCTGCCCACTCCCGCACCCTCGTGGCCGGCGAGCGCAATGGCGATGCCGCTCCGTTCGGCTACGGCAAATCCGGCGGCAGCACCCAAACCGGCGCCGCCCATCGCCGCCGTAACGCACATGAGCAAATCGCCGATTGCGATTTTCGTCAGCCGCAAGACGAGCAAGATTTACGTGCGTCAGGATTTTGAGCCGGTGTTCAGCGCGCCCATCACGGTTGAGCAACCGGGTCAACCGCTGGGCACTTTTGTCTTCACCGCCCTGGACTATCTGCCGGATCGATCGGGTTTCGTTTGGAACGTCGTTTCAATGCCGGGCGAACGGGCAAAACCCAAGCCGGTCGCCAAACTCCCCTTGCGCACGCGGCGTGACGAGATTGCAGTAAAGGACGTTGATGTTCCGCCGCCGGAAGGTCCGGCCGAGGCGCTGGCACGCATCGAAATCCCGCAGGATACCATCGACCGAATTTCGCAAATGATCGTGCCCGGCTCTTCCCTCATCCTCTCCGATCAGGGCCTCGGCGACGAAACCGGCGAAGGGACCAATTTCGTCGTCGTCATGCATTAGCGCCGCTTACGGTTGACTTGGTGGACCTCGTCACGACGAGGCAGCCGGCGCCTCGATGAGCGTGTTCGAGTTATCGACGCTGTCGTAAACCGAAACCTGCACGATCGGATATTTCTTTTTGATGATCAAAGCCGCCTCTTGAGCGGTTTCAGCCGTCGGATAAGAACCCTTCGTTTGCCGGTCGACTTGCAGCAAATATCGGCCACGCTCCGGCCGCTTGCGCTGCGAGAACACCTCTTCGGCTTCTTCTTCCGGTTTTTCCTTTACCGGCATCTTGATTTGGCGCGTCGCCATTCGCTGTTCCTTTTGGCCTTGCTGGGGGATGCCTGTATGTAGCCGTTACTGAGGCCGGCCGCCAGTCATATCCCCACGGCGGCCGATCGGGGGACATAGCGGCGTCACTCGCCCGGTCAACGATTTCACCTAGGAGTTCCAGCGACGCGGAAGCCGCGGCCCGTTCAATGCTTGCGCGCGTCGACGCGATACCCGACGATCGTTCTCTCGCCTAGCGCCTTGGCTGCTTCCAGGCGGTGCAAACCTTCGACCAGTACGAAGCGCGCGCCATCCGGCCGCAACAGGATCGGCATCTGCTGCCCATTTTCCAGCATGCTGGCGGCAATTTCATCGACGCGCTTCTGCTCAAGCGTGGCGCGGCGCTTAACTGGCACGTAGATGTCTGTGAGGGCGAAGGTTTCGCGCTTCATCGGGCTCCCGAGCCGAAGTTCGAGAGCCGAAGATTAGCAGGTTTGCAGACAACCGCTACCGCCGTGACACTAGGGCATTCAAGCGGCGCCCAGCGCGGTGTATGGTGAGGCCCGCCGCTGGGTAAGGGCATTTATACTTTGAAGGAGGAACTCTTGGGTAAGCATTTTTCATTGACCGCCGCGGATAGTTTCAAGCTCGGCGCCTATCGCGCCGACCCGAGCGGCGCGGCCAAAGGCGGCGTCGTCGTCATTCAGGAAATATTCGGCGTCAACCATCACATCCGCGCGGTATGCGATCGTATCGCCGCGCAAGGCTATGCCGCCATCGCGCCGGCGTTGTTCGACCGGCAGACGCCGAATTTCGAGAGCGGCTATTCGCCGGACGAGATCGCTAACGCGCGCAAGTTCGTCGCCGCTCCCGATTGGGGAGCGATGATGCGCGACACGCAAGCCGCCATTGACGAAGCGCGCAAGGCCGGTCCGGCCGCGATTGTCGGTTTCTGCATGGGCGGCTCTATCGCATTTCTGGCGGCGGCGAAGTTGAACGGATTGTCAGCGGCCATCGGCTATTACGGCGGGCAGATCGCCAAGAACGCCGACGAGAAACCGAAAGTGCCGGTGATGCTGCATTTCGGTGAAAAGGATGCGGCAATCCCGATGAGCGACGTCGAATTGATCAAGCAGAAGCGCGGCGGCGATTGCGAAATCTACGTTTATGCCGGCGCCGACCACGGCTTTAATTGCGAGGAGCGCGGCAGCTATAACGAAGCCGCCGCCAAGCTTGCCCGCGAGCGTTCGGTCGCGTTCTTGAACAAGCACCTGAAGCGATAAAGAGCTTTCCGCCGAAATTTCTTATCATGGCCGGGCTTTGCCCCGGCCATGATGCTTTTTGCCGGGCGGTGACGCGAGGGCGCCTGCCACGGAAGATGGGGAATTCAGCCGTCCCCGCGGGATAATTGCGCGCTCTGGCACGGTTTTTGTGTCATCGTGGCCGGGGCAATTTTTCGGGGGTGGTCAAATGGCGCAGAACGTTCACCCGGTCGATGAATTTCTACCGGTACCAAAGCTGCTGACGCTTGGGCTTCAGCATGTGCTCGTCATGTATGCCGGCGCGGTCGCCGTTCCGCTGATCCTTGGCCGTGCCTTGAAGCTTCCGCCGCAGGATGTCGCGTTTTTGATCAGCGCCGACCTGTTCGCCTGCGGGCTCGCTACGCTGGTGCAGTGTATCGGCTTTCCCGGCGTTGGCATCCGCCTGCCGGTGATGATGGGCGTGACCTTCGCGTCGGTGGGTCCGATGCTGTCGATGGCGGCAGCGCCGGATGTCGGGCTTCTCGGCATCTATGGATCGGTCATCGCCGCCGGCATATTCGCGGTCATTGTCGCGCCCTTCATGGGGCAAGCGCTGCGGCTATTCCCGCCGGTAGTCACCGGCACGATCATTTTAGTCATCGGCATCTCGCTGATGCGGGTCGGCATCAATTGGGCCGGCGGCGGCCTGCCGACGCTCACCAAAGTGGTCGACGGTGTGCCCGGCGCGTTTCCCAATCCCGGCTATGGGCAACTTGAAGGGCTCGCCATCGCGCTGTTCGTGCTCGTGGTGATCCTCGGCCTGGTGCGTTGGGGCACGGGCTTTATCGCTAACGTTGCGGTGCTTCTCGGCATCATTGCCGGCGCGGTAGTCGCGACGCTCCTTGGCGTCATGCATTTCGAGCGCGTGGTAGCCGCACCGTGGGCTGATGTGGTCGTGCCCTTCCGCTTCGGTTGGCCGAGTTTTCAGCTCGTGCCGATTATCACGATGTGCATTGTCATGATCGTTGTCATGATCGAATCGACCGGAATGTTTCTCGCGCTCGGAGAAATGACCGGCCGCAATATCGACAAGGCGGCGATCGCGCGAGGACTGCGCGCCGACGGCGTCGGCACTATCCTCGGCGGCATTTTCAACACCTTCCCCTACACGTCATTCTCGCAAAATGTCGGCCTTGTCGGCGTCACGGGAATCAAGTCGCGCTGGGTGACGGCGACCGGCGGCGTCATCATGCTGGTGCTCGGATTACTGCCGAAATTGTCGGCGCTGGTCGAAGCGGTGCCGGTCGTGGTGTTGGGCGGCGCCGGCATTGTCATGTTCGGCATGGTGGCGGCGACCGGTGCGCGCATTCTCACCACCGTCGACTTCAAGAACAACCGTTACAACCTGTTCACTGTCGCGATTTCGGTTGGCTTCGGCATGATCCCGTTGGTCGCGCCCGGCTTCTTCCGTTACACGCCGGACGTCCTGCATCCGCTCCTTGAGTCCGGCATTCTGCTGGCGGCGATCGTTTCCGTCCTGCTCAACCTGTTTTTCAATGGTTTGGGCGGCTCGGAAGCCGCGGAACGCGAAGCCGCAATGGTCGCGGCAACCCAGGAGCACGCGTAAGGCGCGGGAGCCGGCAATCGGTGAGCGGTAATTGGAAATTTTTATCTGATTACTGACTACCGGTTACTGATTTCCGATCAGAACCAGCGTTCCTGGACGCTGACGGTGTCGCCCGGGCGCAGCGGGAAATTGAGCGGCACGGTCATGCGCGTGGCGACGCCGTCCGCCGTCCGCGAGACAACGAGATCTCTGCGGAAGGCGCGCGGCGTGAACCCGCCGGCAATGGCGATCGCGGTCTCGGCGGTCATATTGGCGACGTAAGGATATTGGCCCGGCTGCGCGACTTCGCCGAGGATGAAGAACGGCCGATAGGCTTCGATCTCGACCGCGACGTGCGGTTCGCGGATGTAGCCTTCGCGGAGCTTGGCGCCGATGCGGCCCGCCAGCTGCTCGCTGGTCGCGCCCCGCGCGACGACGGCGCCGATAAGCGGCATGTCGATTTGGCCGGTGGCGCTGACCAGATACGAGTTGGTCAATCCCTCCTGCCCGAACACGACGACGCGCAGCCGGTCGCCCGCGTCGAGGGTGTAGTGATTCAAGGCCGGCGCCGGCGTGACTGGCGGCACCGAGCCCCAAAGTACTGGCCCGGGTTGCGGGCCCCAGGTGTCGACAATTGGTCCTGGGACCATCGGCGGCGGCGGGCCTTGCCCCAAGGATCCGGTCGTGGCCGGAGCGCCTTGCGCCTCAATCAAACCGCGGGACGGTGTAGGAGCGGGCGCGGCTTGCATATAGAGGCGAGGAGGCGACGCACTAGCGGCCGGCGCGGCTTGCGCGAAAAACAGGCCGCGGGGTGGCGAGGTCGTTTGTGCACTTGCGCTTGCCGGGGCAGACGACGGGGTCGGACCGTAGACGACGTTATCCACTCCCGAAGTCGAAAGCGCGCCAGTGCTGGCGACGCGCTGTTGCGAGCACCCTGCAGCGGCCATCGACAGACAAAGAATCAGTGCGAAAGAGCTGAATGACCGCATACGCGAAATCCGGGCCCCGGGCGGAAAAACGCCGAGCCCGATTAACGCCAAGTATGGTTAACAATCCCTAACCGCGCCCGCGCGCGGGACTGTTTCGGCGCTTGGTATTCGCCCCCTAGCGTGGATAACGGGAGCGATTACGCCGCAACCCCAGTGCCGATCTGACAGGCGACGCCGGTGCCGCCTAGTCCGCAATAGCCATGCGGGTTCTTCGCCAGATATTGCTGGTGGTAGTCCTCGGCGAAGTAGAACGGCGGCGCGTCCTCGATTTCGGTGGTGACCGCGCCGAGGCCTTTCGCGGCCAACGCCTTGGCGTAGCTTGCGCGCGAGGCTTCGGCGGCGGTGCGTTGCTCCGGCGTGAACACATAGATGCCGGAGCGGTATTGCGTACCGACATCGTTGCCCTGACGCATGCCCTGGGTCGGATCGTGGCTTTCCCAGAATGCTTTGAGCAGGCGCTCGTAGGAGATTTTCTTCGGATCGTAGACCACGAGCACCACCTCGTTGTGGCCGGTGCGTCCGCTGCACACCTCCTCGTAGCTCGGGTTAGGCGTAAAGCCGCCAGCATAGCCGACCGCGGTGACATAGACGCCGTCACCAAGCTCCCAGAATTTGCGCTCGGCGCCCCAGAAGCAGCCAAGCCCGAACATCGCCATGGCGAACCCCTCGGGATATGGCCCTTTGAGCGGCTTGCCGTTGACGAAATGCTGCCGCGCCGTGGGGATGGCGCCGGGACGCCCGGGCAGAGCCTCTTGCGGGTCCGGCATTTGGGTTTTCTTGGCAAAGCCAAACATGACGCGTCTCCTTATAAGCGGGGCGGATACGTCCAAATATAAGACGTGTCCGCGCTCGGCGCAGCCGCTTTCCAATCACGTTTCGGCAAACGACCGCCTGCTGACCCCCGCAAATGCGGGGGGTCAGTCGTTTCCCGGCAAGATTAAGTGCGCCGTGGATTCCTTTTCGGCGGTGATGAGCGGGCGTTGCGCAAGACGTGGCGCAGGACGTGGCGCAAGCGGCTTCCACCCGGCACGTTTGCCGCTTATTGTTTCGCTCCGGGGCGAATCGTTCCAAAGGTGCCGGAGACAGCAAGATGCGATGGAAGCTCGTGCTTGGCTGCGTGTTGGCCGCGTTCATCGTTCTTGCGGGTCCGGCCTTCGCTCAGCAGCCGTCGACGCCGCCTTACGGCCCTGCGATCACGCTCGATGACGCCAAGCGCGCTATGGCCGCGGCCGAACTCGAAGCGACAAAAAATTCCTTGCAGGTCGCCATCACCATTCTCGATAGCGGCGGCAACCTGGTGATGTTCCATAAGGGCGACAACGCCCAGCTTGCGGCCATCGGCGCGTCCGAAGGCAAGGCCCGCACCGCGCTTACCTTCAAGCGCCCGAGCAAAGCGCTGGACGACGCCATCGCCGCCGGCGGAGCCGGGCTGCGCCTCCTCGCGGTAAAGGACATCACCCCGCTCGAAGGCGGCTTGCCGATTGTGGTGGACGGCAAGATCGTTGGCGCCATCGGCGTCTCCGGTGCGCTGTCGTCGCAGGACTCCCAAGTCGCCAAAGTCGGCGCCGACGCGCTAGCTAAATAGCGTTTCGTTTTCATCGGCATCAGCGCCGCAACATGCCTTTCTCCCCCATTGCGGGAAAAGATTGGGGCAAGGGCTGAAACCTCCGCGCGGCCATCAGGCAATAAAGAGCGGGAAGCGACATGGACTGTGACATCCTGCAAAAGATCGAGCTTTTGCATGCCGCCGGGACGCAATTTAACCCGCCCAATGCTCGGGAGATCATAAAGACGCTCTACGAAATTCTGACCATTCTCGACGGCAAGGGATTGGCGCTGCTCGCGTTTGACGGGATCATCGTCGCCGCAACCACATTCGCGGCGGAAAAGGCCAACGTCTTCCACAAGCGCGGATCGGCCCGATGGCTGGCGATTCTCATCATCGTCGTCTCGCTTGGCGCCGCCGCTCTGTGCCTTGGGGTTGCCGAGATTTCATATCCATTCCTGCATTACGTCGGATGCAGCGCTGACAAGCTCGATTACAGCGTCGAGATCGCTCACCTGACCAGTTTGGTGGCGTGGCGGACCGCGTACTACCAGATCGCGTGGTCGCTTTCGGTTGCCGCGATTCCGCTATTCTTCGCCATGTTCTGGGTCTCACTGAACTGGAAGCGGCCAAGCGGCCCGTAAAGCCGCGTCTGACCGACTAAGCCGGACGCGGAAGCGCCCGCCCCTTTGCAGTCGGCTGGCGGAACGGCGAACTACAATTTTCTCATTTGTCCGGCGCATCCGGATCGCGCCTGGCGAAACGATATCGCCGGATCGCGCCAAAGCGGCTCGGCAAGCGCAAAATCGATGTCGTTGCGGGTTACCGCGAGGTCGCGCAGCTCGCGATCGCCGAACCGCGCTAACTGCTCAAGCTCACGGCGGTGCCTCAGCGCGGCGGAAAATTTCTTCAACGGCACAGTCAACGCCGCCAACGCGTGTTTGAGAGGCGACGCCGAGTGTTTGGCCCACGCGGCGTGCTCGCGTCGTGAGTTGGTCATGGTATCGCAGGCGGGACTGAGCGACATGGTGCCCTCCCCTATCAACAAACAATGAATTCGAGCGTGGCGTAGCTCGTGGCAGCAGTTGCCGCCATCCGTTATATTTTCACCATGCCTGATCGAAAACGCACACCCGATTTGGATTGGCAGGATGTCCGTTATTTTGTGGCGCTGGCGCGCTACGGCACGCTAGCGGCGACGGCGCGGGCGTTACGGGTCAATCACGCGACGGTGGCGCGGCGCATCGAAAATCTCGAGGCGCTGCTCGGCTGCGCATTATTCGAGCGGCGGCCCGAAGGTTACATGCTTACGGTCGAAGGCAAGGCGGCCCTCGCCGAGGCCGCGGCGATGGACGAGGCCGCACTGTCGCTGCGGGACCGGCTCAAGGCCGGCTCCGAGATCAGGGGTTTGGTCAGACTGACCGCGCCGCGCTCGCTGCTCGACTACTTTCTGGTGCAGCGTCTCGGCGACTTGTACGAGCGGCATCCAGGAATCGATCTCGAACTTATCGGCGACGCACGCGTGCTCTCGCTGGCACGGCGGGACGCCGACATGGCATTACGCATGGGATCGCCGAAAGATAGCGATCTGATCGCGCGCCGCTTGGGGACCGTTCGCTACGGTCTCTATGCGTCACCAGCCTATGCGCGCAAAATCGCGAAAGGCGAGCCTTTGGCGGTCATCGGCTACGACCCGGAGAGCGATTTCATTACCGACGCCGTTTGGATGGCGCGCCGATTTCCGGATCAACGCTTCACCTTCCGCAGCAACAGCCAAGTATCGCAGGCCGCCGCGGCACGCGCCGGCTTTGGCGTGGCGCTCGCGCCGGACTTCATCGCTGCCAATGATCGAAGGCTGAAACGCGTTCTCCCGGAAGAAGGCGTGCCGGAGCCGGATCTCTGGCTGTTGATGCGTCGCGATTTGGCGAAGCTGGCGCGCATCCGCGCCGTGGCGGACTATCTGATTGAGCTTTTCCAGAGCGAGCGGAAATACTTTCCCGCTTAAGGCCGCCGCATAAATTGCTTGATTGCCGCAGCGAAATAGCCACCTTTGCATCATGTGCAATCGCTTCCGCTCGATCGAGGAATGGTCGGAGATCCCGCGCGATCTCTACATCGGCCCGCGGCTTAATTTCGAATACAATCCCAACGTGGCGCCGACCGAGACCGTGCCGGCGCTGATTGCCGGCAATGGCGCAGCGATCGCACGCTTCGGCATCAATCGGTTACTGCCCGGCGGCAAACCGCGGCCGCCACTCCTCAACATCCGCACCGATGGACTGCGCAAGGGGCAGTTCCGCACCCACATGAAACAGCAGCGCTGTGTCATCCCCGCCGCGGGCTTTTACGAATGGCGCGATGAGGACGGCAAGCAGCCGTATTATTTCGCGCGCAACGACGCAAAACCGCTGATGCTCGCCGGCCTCTGGGAGGAGGCGGAGTACAAGGGCGACCGGCGCATTGCGTTTGCAATTCTGACCGAGGAACCGAACGATCTCGTCGCGCCGTACCACGACCGCATGCCGCTCGTGCTCGCCGACGACAAGATCGCGCTGTGGCTTGATCTTAAGCAGGTCGCACCGCTCGAGCACGAGCTTCTGCTCGATTTAGGGAAGTTCGCCGTGCGCCCGATGGGCCGGGCCATGAACAATGTGCGGGAAAAAAATCTCGCCGCCTTCGATCCGGAGGCCGAGGCGGCATAGGGTACCGTCACCTCCGCCACAGCCGTCCAACGATACCGAGCGGAAAGAAATAGACGCTGAGCACGAAGAGGACGCCGAGCCACAACAGCCAGCGGTCGGGGTCGAAGATCAGCGGCAACAGCGGCACGTTCGCCGTGCCGTGGCTGATCATGGCCATCACGTTCTGCAGATAGGTCTCGGCCAGTACGAAGATTGTCGCGCCGATCACCGCGCCGTAGAGCGTGCCCATACCGCCGATCACCACCATCAACAAAATATCCAGCATGATATCGAAGGACAGCGTCACCGCCGGCCCGGTGTAGCGGAGCCAAACCGCGGAGAGGACACCGGCGAGCGCGGCGGCGGCCGCGGCGAGGCAATTGCCGATCGAGCGATAGACCACGATGCGGTAGCCAAGCGCCTCGGCGCGGAACTCGTTGTCGCGGATCGCCTGCAATACCCGGCCGAACGGCGAGTTCACCACCCGAAGCAGCAGAAGAAAGAGCACCACCGATGCGGCGAAGATAAAGTAATAGGCAAGCACCCGCCCGCTCACCGTGAACGGCCCGGCGGAGAAGTGAAAAGTAGGCCGCAGCACTTCCGGCAGGCGAAAGGTGCGGCCGTCCTCACCGCCGGTGAATGTACTCAGCTGCGAGGCCAGCACTGAGAACGCGCTCGCCACCGCAAGCGTTATCATGGCGAAGAAGATGGCGCGCACCCGCAGCGAAAACAGGCCGATGACAAGCGCCAGCGCTACAGCGGCCACTAAAGCCGCGCCGGTGCCGAGTGCCAGCGCACTCCACGACGGGCCGAAATTATACAGCGCAATCCCCGCACCATAGCCGCCAATGCCGAAAAACATGGTGTGGGCGAAGGAAACGATACCGGTATAGCCGAGTAAAAGATCGTAGCTCGCCGCCAGCACGACGAAGTAGCAAATCTTGGCGGCGACGTTGAGCGCCTCCATGCCCGGGAACAGCACCGGCGCGAGCGCAAGCCCGAGCAGAATGGCGAGAAGGATGAGCGTAAGCGCTACGCCGCGCGGCGGATCGCCCGAAAGAATAATGCCGCCGAGGGGACTCATCGCTTGGCCACCGGATAGAGGCCGCGCGAGCGCCACAGCAGAATCAACGCCATCAGTAAAATGTTGGAGACCAGCGCGAGCTTGGGGACAAGAAACCCGGCGTAATTGGCGACCACGGCGACAAGCAGCGCGCCGATAAAGCAGCCGCCGACGGAGCCGAGCCCGCCGATCACCACGACGATGAACACGAGCACCATTACGTCCATGCCCATCGCCGGCGTCAGCGTCTCGCGATAAAAGCCCCACATCACGCCGCCCAAGCCGGCTAGCGCCGAACCCGCCATGAACACGCCGACGAACAGGCGGCGGATGTGATAGCCCAACGCCTCGACCATTTCGCCGTTCTCGACCCCGGCGCGGATCAGAAGACCGATGCGGGTGCGATTGAGCACCAGGAGCATGACGGCAAAAACCAAAAGCCCCACGACCACGGCAATAAGACGGTAGCGTTCGATGGCGACGTCGCCGAACACCAGCGCACCGCGAAACGCCGTCGGCAGGGTCAGCGCGATCTGCACCGGGCCGAATATGGCGACGAGGATTTGTTCCGCGACAATCAGCCCGCCGACGGTGACCAGGATCTGTTTTAGGTGCTGGCCGTAGACCGGCATGATGATGATGCGCTCGAAGGCGTAGCCGAGAAGCCCAGTCACCACCATCGCCACTGCGATCAGCGCCAACAGCGCGACGAGGTTATAGAGAAGCGAATCTGCGTGGAGAAAGCCGGCGAGCGACGGCACCAAAACCGCAGCCGCGTAGGCGCCGATGGAGATGAAGGCGCCGTGGCCAAAATTGAGCACATCCATCAATCCAAACACCAGCGTCAGGCCGGAGGCGATGATGAAAATGATCATCCCCATGGCGAGGCCGGCCAGCGTGAGCGTCACCCAAGTCGAGAACGAGCCGACCAGCGGCAACGCGACCAGCGCCACCGCGGGCACCAGCAAGACCGGCAGCAGGTCGCGGTGGTGAAGCGGAAGAGAGTCAGCGCCGCGCGCCGTCATTGATGCTGGTCCAGATGCAATCCGAGCAGTTGGTTCTGGAGATCGCGGTCGTCGGCGAGCGCCGCCATGGTGCCGGCATGCACCACGCGGCCGTTGTCCATGACCGCCACCGCGTCGCCCAGCGATTTGGCAAACAGAAAATTCTGCTCGACGACGAGGATGGTGGTGTCCGGCGACTTTTTCAGCTCGCGGAACGCAGAAATCATGTTGGCGATGATCGCCGGCGCCAGCCCCTTGGTCGGCTCATCGATCAAAAACAATTTCCGGGGCTCGATCATGGCCCGGGCGATAGAGAGCATCTGCTTTTGTCCGCCGGAAAGCACGCCGGCGGCGAGCGACCAGAATTTCTCCAACGCCGGGAACAGACCGAAAATCCAATGCAGCCGCGCCTCGTCCATCGGGCCGGAGCGCGCCGCCAACAGCAAGTTTTCCCGCACCGTGAGGTCGGCAAAGATGCCCATGGTCTCGGGCACGTAGCCGATGCCAGCTCGGGCGATATCGGGCGTCGCCCAGGAAGTGATATCGGCGCCGTCGAAGGTCACGGCGCCAGCCGACGCATGCCACAGCCCCATGATGGTGCGCAGTGTCGTCGTTTTGCCGGCGCCGTTTCGCCCGAGCAGCATGGTCAGCGCGCCGCGCGGCACCGCGAGATCGACGCCCTGCAGGATGTGATAGGGACCTATGTGAGTGTTGACCCCGGACAAATTGAGGAGGGGCGGAGCTTCAGACATTCGCCACTCCGAGATAGGCCTCTTGCACCACCGGCAGCGCGATCACGCTCGCCGGATCGCCGTCGGCGACCAGTTCGCCATTGTGCAGGACGACAATGCGGTCGGCGAGCGAGCGCACCACGTCCATCTTGTGCTCGACCAAAAGGATGGTGCGGTCACGTCGCGCCTTGATGGCCTGAATGAGATCGAGGATGACCGGCACCTCGTCCACACTCATGCCCGCGGTCGGCTCGTCGAACAGAAATACCAGCGGCCTGAGCGCGATCAGGATGGCGACTTCGAGCTTGCGCTGATCGCCGTGCGGTAGCAGACCGGCACGCGTGTTCCTCCGCGCGGCCAACCCGACCTGACCGAGCACGTCGTCCGCCTCGTCGATTAGCTCGCGGTGGCTCTGCCACGTGTGCACCAGATCAAGCCCGGCGCCGCGCCGGCTCTGGACCGCCAGCCGCACGTTTTCATGGACGCTGAGATAGGGAAACAGGTTGGTAAGCTGAAAGGCGCGGCCGAGACCGCGGCGGGCGCGCTGCGACGCCGGCAACGCGGTGATGTCGGCACCCTGGAACAGCACGCGGCCGCCGCTCGATTTGAGCTGGCCCGAGATCAAGTTGAAATAAGTGGTCTTGCCCGCGCCATTCGGGCCGACTATGGCGGTCAGCGTACCGGGATGAAACGCGCAACTCACTGCGTTAACGGCGAGATGGCCGCCGAAACGGATGCTCAAGTCTCGCGTTTCGAGGGCGGCAGCCTGATCGCCCGCTGCCGTCATGGCACTAACCACTTACCTTTTGTTGCGGATCGGCACTGACAATTCGTCGATCGGGATTTCGCGGACCAGGTCCAGCAGGTCCCATTGGTCCTTGCTATCGGCCTTGACCCGGAACACGTACATCGATTGCATCGCCTGATGGTCTTCCTTGCGGAAGATCATCTTGCCTTTGGGCGTGTCGAACTCCATGCCCTCCATGGCGGCGATCAGTTTCTCGGTATCGCTGCCGCCGGCTTTTTTGATCGCGGCGATCACCGCGCTCGCTGCTGCAAAGCCGCCGCAAGTGAAGAAGTCGGGCGGCATGTTGAAGCGCTTCTTGTGCTCGGTCACGAGCCAGTCGTTCATCGGATTTTTCGGGAAGCCGTAATAATAATAGATCGTCCCCTCGATGCCGGGCCACGGCTTGTAGGCGAGCATAGCCGGCAGGATGTTGCCGCCGGGTGCCACCGCGATGCCGTAGCGTTCCGGCTTCAGATCTTCGATCTTGGCGAGCGGATTGGGACCGGCCCAGATGATGGCGATGATCTTCTTGCCGGGCTTATCCTTAAGTGCGTCGAACAACCGCTGCGCCGAAGCCGTAAAGTCGGTGGTCATGAACGGTGCGTATTCCTCGAACACCACCTTGGAATTGCTGTGCGTCTCGTCGAGCGCCCGCTTGAAAGCGGCGACGCCATCGCGACCAAAGGCGTAATCTTGCGCCAGCATGCCGATCGAAACGTCGTCCTTGCCAAGCGCGACCGCCGCGGCAAGCGCGTCTTGCGATGAATTGCGGCCGCTGCGGAAGATGTAGCGATTCCATTTATCGCCAGTGATGGAATCGGCGACCGCGGGCTCGACCAAAAGAATTTTCTTCGCATCCTCGGCGACCGGCAGCATGGCGAGCGTTGCGCCGGATGAAGTGGTGCCGATGGCGATGTCGACATTGTCGTCGGCATAGGCCTGCTCGAGCAGCGACTTGGCGACGTCCGGCTTGCCTTGATCGTCCTTGGCGATGATCACGATCTTGCGGCCATCCAGCGTCATAGTGCCGCCGGTGAGGTATTCGAGGCCGAGGTTCAGCCCGGTCTCGGTTTGCTTGGCATAAGCCTCAAGCGGTCCGGTCTTTGAGTAGATCAGCGCAATCTTGAGATCCGCGGCCTGTGCCGTTGGCACCGCCGCCGACACCGTCACGCTCGCTGCAACAAATAGTCCCGCGAGGATTCTGTTCACGCGCTCACCCTCCCCCACTTGGAAACACCACAAGCCCCTTAAAGGCCCCTATCATTTCTCCGGCAGCACTGCCACAGCATCGATCTCGAACAGCCATCCCTCGCGCGCCAGCCGCGAGATGACCAGCAGCGTCGACGCCGGCGGAGCGGCGGTGTTGACGTATCTGTCGCGGATTTCGCGATAGTCCTCCACGTGCGCCCCATCGACCAAGTAATTGGTGACCTTCACCACGTCCTTGAACGTAGCGCCGACCTCGGCGAGGGCTGCTTTCAGGTTCTCGAAGGCTTGCACCATTTGCGCGCGGACGTCGCCAGCGCCGCCGGCGACTTTTCCGTCACGGTCGACACCGACTTGCCCGGCGATATAAACGGTCCGGCCCGGCCCAGTCACCTCGACGACATGGGTGTAGCCGGGCGGCGTCAATATGGATTTTGGGTTGAGATAACGTACGCTGGTCATAGCGGCTCCTAAATACGGCTCCTATATTGGCAACGCGCCGGAATGAGCGCGCGGTCGCCCTTGTTGTTCACCCTGCCTGTCAGACCGCAATAGCCTCCGGGCGGAGAGGATGGTCGAGATGAGCGGCTCACGTCAACTGCACCTCGGCGCCTTCATGCGGCCGACCACCATTCA
>DAIUEQ010000022.1:0-28116 GCA_036845025.1 Xanthobacteraceae bacterium
ACGCCGAACACTTTGAAATCCACCCAGATATTCGTCGAGGTGTTGCGCCAAACGATCTCGTTGAGCACCGCGAGCACCAAAAAGAACAAAGCCCAGCGCACGGTCAGCTTGCGCCAGCCTTCCGCGGTAAGGTGAAACAGCGAGTCGAATACGATGCCGAGCAGCGGCTTGCCGACGGCAAGTCCGCCAAGCAGCACCGCGCCGAACAACGCGTAAATGATGGTCGGCTTGATTTTGATGAACGTGTCGTTGTGCAGAATAAGCGTCAAGCCGCCGAAGATCAGCACAATGATCGCGGTCACCACCGGCATGATCGGCAGCCGCCGCGTCAGCACATAGGAAGCCGCCAGCGCCGCTAGCACGGCGACCATAAAGGTCGCGGTCGCGGTAAAAATACCGAACCGGGAATTGGCAACGAAGAACAGAACCAGTGGCCCTAGGTCCAGGGCGATCTTCACGATCGGATTGAGCTGTGGCTTTTCGCTTGCAGTCATGTGCGCCGGTCTCTGATGGTCGATACTAACACGATCAAACGTCTGTTCCGGAAACGGCACGGGCGAAGTCACGCGCCGAAAACGGCGCCAGATCGTCAACGCCCTCGCCGACACCGATAAAATGTACCGGTACCGCGAACTTGCCGGCGATAGCCACGAGGATGCCGCCGCGCGCCGTGCCGTCGAGCTTGGTCATGGCAAGTCCGGTCACGCCCACGACCTTGCGGAAAATCTCGACCTGTGAGAGCGCGTTCTGTCCGACAGTAGCGTCGAGCACGAGCAAAACGGCGTGCGGCGCCGACGGATCGGCCTTCTTGATGACGCGGACAATTTTTTGCAGTTCGTCCATCAATTCGCTGCGGTTTTGCAAGCGGCCGGCGGTATCGACCAGCAGCACATCGACGTTGCGCTCCTTCGCCGCACGCAACGCGTCGAAGACAAGGCCGGCGGCGTCGGCGCCGGCTTCTTTGGCGACGAACGCCGACCCGGTGCGATCGCTCCAGATTTTCAGCTGATCGATGGCAGCAGCGCGGAAGGTGTCGCCCGCCGCCATCATCACCGAGCGGCCCTCGGCGCGTAACCGCGCCGCGAGCTTGCCGATGGTCGTGGTTTTGCCGGAGCCGTTAACGCCGGCGACCAGAATGACGAATGGCTTGTATGCCGCGTCGATCACGAGCGGCTGCGCGACCGGCGCGAGAACTTTCTCAATTTCCGCCGCGACCACGGCTTTCACCTCGGCCGGCGAAATGTCCGCGCCGTGGCGGCCCTCGCCGAGCGCAACCGCAATACGGTGCGCGGCGTCGAGCCCGAGATCGGCGCGAATAAGCACGTCCTCGATCTCGCCAATGGTCACGGCATCGAGCTTGCGCTTGGTGAGAAGGTCGGAAATAGCGCCGCCAAGCGCTGCGGACGTGCGCTTAAGCCCGCCATTCAGCCGCCGCCACCAACTGCCTTCGCTGCTGTCGTTCATCGCTTGCTCGTGATAGCCGTTTCGGCCAAGTAGGCAAACATGACCCCAGAAGAGATGGTGTCGCGGCTCCTCTACCGCGACGGGCTGATGCTCGTAATCGACAAGCCGGCGGGCATGGCGGTGCATGCCGGGCCGCCGAATTCGCGCAATCAAAACGAAAGCGTTGAAGACCACTTCGACGCGCTACGTTTCGGCTTGCCGCGGCCGCCGTCACTTGCGCACCGGCTCGACAAGGACACCACCGGTTGCCTGATCCTTGGCCGTCACCGCAAGGCGTTGGCGCAGCTCGGCAAGCTGTTCAAGTCGCGCGCCATCGACAAACTTTATTGGGCCGTGGTCGAAGGCCGTCCGGCCACCGAGGAGGGCGTGATCGAGTTTCCGCTGGGACGCCTCGATGACACCATCGGGTGGTGGATGAAGCACGATCCTAACGGTCAGCCTGCGGTGACGAAGTGGAAGGTTTTAGGACGAGCCTTTGCCGCGCTGCGGACGGGAGAGGCCAGCGAACGAAGCGACGAGCGTAAGGACTTCACCTGGCTTGCGCTGGAGCCGCTGACCGGCCGTACGCATCAACTGCGCGTCCACTGCGCGGAAATGGGCTGGCCCATTGTCGGTGACGGCATCTACGGCAACGCGCCGCGACAAGGCGGTCCGATCCTGCATTTGCATGCGCGTGAGATCGTCGTCCCGCTCTACAAGAATCGTCCGCCGATTCGAGTCACCGCGCCGGTGCCGGCGCATATGCGTGAAGCGTTGAATGCGTGCGGTTGGCGGGAAGAGGCCTTAGCCGCAGAGTAGCGTCTCACGTCGCGAGCAACCGTTCGCCGTCGTGACTACCGATTTTCACATTGACGATCGCGCCCGGCGCGACCGAGTGCGAAAATCTCACTGGAAGGTACTGTTCGGTGCGGCCCTGCGCCTCGGATTCCGCAAGGACCCGCCGCCTTTCGCCTACTTCCGCGTCGAGATGCCGGCGCAACGCCAGCGCGCCATGAGCGCGGAGCCTTTGCGCACGCTCTTTGACGGTGCGCCGATCAAGCTGCGGCATGCGCGCCGCCGGCGTTCCCGGCCGCGGTGAGAATGGAAACACGTGAAGCTGCGTCAGTCCGCATTCATCGACCAGTTCGAGCGAGCGCGAAAACATCTGCTCAGTCTCGGTCGGAAAGCCGGCGATGATGTCGGCGCCAAACACAATGTCGGGACGGATGCTGCGCAACAGCCGGCAGAAGGCGATAGCGTCGTTGCGCGCGTGCCGCCGCTTCATGCGCTTGAGAATGAGATCGTCGCCAGCCTGCAGCGACAAATGCAAGTGCGGCATCAGGCGATCGTGCTCCGCGAAAGCATCGATCAGGTCACGATCGGCCTCGATTGAATCGATGGAGGAAAGGCGCAGCCGCTTGAGCGCAGGCACGTGGCGCAGGATCTGCTTGATCAGCGCGCCGAGTTTCGGCGCGCCGGGCAGATCGGCGCCGTAGCCGGTGAGGTCGACGCCGGTCAGAACGATCTCGCTATAGCCATTCGCAACAAGGCGCTCAATATCGGCGACGACCGCCCCCATGGGCACTGAGCGCGAATTGCCGCGGCCAAAAGGAATAATGCAAAAGGTGCACCGATGATCGCAGCCGTTCTGCACCTGGACGAAGGCGCGGCAGCGGCCGGAAAAACCCTCGACAAGATGGGCCGCGGTGTGGCGGACCGCCATGATGTCGTTGACGACCGTTTTCGGCGACGAGGCGACATTGAAAGCGTCGCGGGTCTGCCGCCACATCGTGGCGCTGAGCTTTTCGGAATTGCCGAGGACGCGATCGGTTTCGGACATCGCGGCGAAGGTTTGCGGCTCAGTTTGCGCCGCACAGCCGGTGACGATGATCTTCGCCTGCGGCCGGGCACGGCGGAGCGCCCGGATGGTCTGCCGCGCTTGGCGCACCGCTTCGGCGGTGACGGCACATGTATTGACCACCACCGTGTGGGTCAGTCCCGCGCGTTCGGCTTCGCGGCGGATGACTTCCGACTCGGCGGCGTTGAGCCGGCAACCGAAGGTGACAACGTCAACGCTCATTGGATCAAGCCGTTTCGGCATCTGCGGTGAGCGCCTCGGGAAAATTCCCGTCGTGCTCGTATTCCGCAGGCCCGGTCATCAGCACGTGGTCGTCGTTTTCGCGCCACTCAACTCCGAGATCGCCGCCCGGCACTTGGACGGTGACCTTGCGGCCGGTGCGGTTTAATCGCGCGCCCGCAACCGCGGTCGCGCACGCCGCCGAGCCGCAGGCCTTGGTGAGGCCGGCGCCACGCTCCCAGGTGCGGATGATGATGCGATCGCGCGAGACCGTAGCGGCAAGGGTAATGTTGGCGCGCTCCGGGAACAGCGGATGATGTTCGAGTTGCGGACCGATACGCGCTAAATCGTAGCCGAGCGGATCGTCGACCCAGAAAATCGCGTGCGGATTGCCCATGCTGACGACCGAAGGCGAGCTCAAAATCGGCGCCTCCGGTGGGCCGTAGCTCAATTCGATCGCGCGCGTATCAGGAAATTCCTTTGCTAGCGGGATTTCATCCCAGCGCCAATGCGGCAGGCCCATATCGACGGTGAACATATCGGCCGCATCGCGCCAGCAGGAAACCAGACCGGCCGCCGTCTCGAAGTGCATCTCACGCTTGCCGGTCTCGGCGCCCACGAGCGAAGCCACGCACCGCATGCCATTGCCGCAAGCGCCGGCCTCCGACCCGTCGTTATTGTAAATCCGGACCAATGCGTCTGACCCGCCGCGTGCCGGATAGAGCGCCATGAGCTGGTCGTAGGGTTCGCGGCGCGCGGCGGCGCGCGCTTCCTCGGCTGCGATCGGGCGCGGACTATCGCGCAAATCGACGATTACGATCTCGTTGCCGAGACCGTTCATTTTGACGAAGTGCAAGTTTGCCAGCGCGCCCATGATAAAGCCGAAATGTGCGGGCATTTATATGAGGTCTGGGGCCCCCAACGCCAGTAGCGCGGTGAGCGCGATCCCGTCCTGCGGGAACAGCATCGTCGTGCTAGAAAGAGCCCGGTCTGAATCGATGACCGCGCCGGAACCGGCGCCCAACGGGAGACCTTTGATGCTGCTCCGCTTTGCGCTCTGTGTCGGTGTTGCGGCCGCCTTGGTTTTTGCAGCGGCGCAACCGTCCTGGGCGCAGAAACCTGCGGAGACGCCTCCCGCCGCCGCCGGCAAGTCTGACGTCCCGCCTCCCCCTCAATCCAGCGATCCGTTCGGCGAAGACACGACGCTGACCGCCAAGCCGATGGTGTTTCTCAAGGGCAGCGGCACCTGGGACAAGGCCTACGAGACCATCACCGCGGCGCTGAAAAAACTAAAGACCTATGTCGAAAAGGAAGGACTGACGGCTGACGGCCAGCCGATGACCATCTTCACCGCGACCGACGATACCGGATTTCAGTTCCAAGCCGCCATGCCGATCACTGCGCCGCCGAAAAACCCGCCGCACGGCGAAATTGGAATCGGCACCTCACCGGAAGGCCGCGCGCTCAAATTCGTCCATCGCGGTTCGTATGACGGATTGGACAACACTTACGAGGCGATCACGAATTATCTCGATGAACGGCGCATGGAAGCCAAAGACCTGTTCATCGAGCAATACGTCACCGATCCGCTGTCGACCGACGAAGATCACCTCATCGTCAACGTGCTGGTGCTGGTGAAATAATTAAAGCTGCCACGTCTCTCCCGGCCGTAACGTGCGAAAACGCTCCGGCGCGATGCCGGCTTCGGTCAGCGCTTCCGCGAGTGCAGCGACCGGCGCATCGATCGCTTCGTCGGTCAGCTGAAACGTCCCGTAATGGTGGCCCAGCGCCAACTCGGCGCCGCAATTCTGGAACGCCTGCACCGCTTCGGCCGGGTTCATGTGCTGATCTCGCATGAACCATCGCGGCTCATAGGCGCCGATCGGCAAAATCGCGAGCTTGAACGGGCCGTGGCCAGTACGCGCATTGCGAAATGTGCTGCCGTCGCCGTATCCGGAATCGGCGACAAAGTAGATCGTCCCGGCCGGCGTTTCGATAATGAACGACGCCCACAGCGTCATGTTGCGATCCGATAAACTGCGCGCCGACCAATGTTGCGTCGGCACCAGCGTCACCGTGACGCCGGCGCCGAGTTCTGTCCGCTCGCCCCAGTCATATGCTTCCGCGGCAATACTGCGATCGTAATTGCGGATGATGGTGTCGTTGCCGAGCGGGGTAATAACGCGCGGGCGGTGCGCAGCGTTGATGCGGGAGAGTGTGGCAACGTCGAGGTGATCGTAATGCCCGTGCGAGACCAGGACCGCATCGATCGACGGCAAGTCCGCAAACGCAATTCCTGGATCGTTGACGCGTCGTGGGCCGATAAACCGCAGCGGCGAGACGCGCTGTGACCACACCGGATCGAGCAGCACATTGATGCCGGCGGTCTGGACCAGAAAACTGGCGTGGCCAACATAGGCAATGCGCCAAGTCGAGCCGAGGACGCGGGGCGGCGGACGATCACGGTAGGGCGAGGGTGCCCATTTCGGCCACTTCGCCCGTGTGCGTCCCCGTCCCGATAACCAGCGCAACAGGTCGCCCCGGCCTTTGGGCGGCACGCCGCGCCGGTCGAAGAAGCGTTCGCCGTCAAAGTGATCGCTGACCGGCCCATTGTAATATCGAGACATTTCCCCTCGCAGCGCAGGCGGAGGCCCAGGCGAACGCGGTTGACGGAAGCGGCGCCCGCCCCTATTTTCCGGGCACTTTCGCAAGCGACCGAACGTTACCGGCGCCGACCGGCCCGAGAGGCCGGAGGTTCCACCCGACAGCGCGATGCGCCCTCGGGTGTTAATTGTCATTGCCGGACTTGATGGAGAAAGACGACAAATGTTCGACAGTCTCTCCGAACGCCTGAATGCGGTCCTCGACCGGCTGACCCGGCGAGGCGCGCTATCGGAAGGAGACGTCGACGCGGCATTGCAAGAAGTCAGGCGTGCGCTGATCGAGGCCGACGTCGCGCTGGACGTCGCCCGCGCCTTTACTGACGAAGCGAAAAAGCACGCCGTCGGCGTGGCGGTGATCAAGTCGGTCACGCCCGGCCAAATGGTCGTGAAAATCGTGCACGACCAATTGGTCGAGACTTTGGGCGCGCAGGCGCAACCGATCGATCTCAATGCGCCGCCGCCCGTCGTCATCATGATGGTCGGCCTGCAAGGCTCCGGCAAAACCACGACGACGGCGAAGCTCGGCAAGCGGCTTTCCGAAATCGCCAAGCGCAAAGTTTTGATGGCGTCGCTCGACACGCGCCGGCCCGCGGCCATGGAGCAACTGGCCGTGCTTGGCCAACAAGTGAGCGTCGATACGCTCCCGACGGTCGCCGGCCAAACACCGGCGCAAATCGCGACCCGCGCACTACAGGCGGCGCGGCTCGGCGGCTATGACATTGTGCTCTTGGACACCGCGGGCCGGCTCACGCTCGACGAAGCGATGATGGCGGAAGCGGCCGAAGTCCGCCGCATCGCCGCGCCACACGAGGTCCTCCTCGTCGCCGACGCGCTGACCGGACAGGACGCCGTCAATCTCGCGCGCAGTTTCGATGAGCGCGTCGGCCTTACCGGCATTGTGCTGACCCGCGTCGACGGCGACGGCCGCGGTGGCGCGGCGCTGTCCATGCGCGCGGTCACCGGCAAGCCAATCAAGCTGATCGGCACTGGCGAAAAACTCGACGCGCTCGAAGAGTTCGACCCGGCGCGTATCGCCGGCCGCATCCTCGGCATGGGCGACATTGTCGCGCTGGTCGAAAAGGCCGCCACCACCATCGACGCCGAAAAGGCTGCGCGCGTCGCCGAAAAGATGCGCAAAGGCGCCTTCGATCTCGCCGACCTCCGTGAACAGCTTACGCAAATGCAGAACATGGGCGGCATGAGCGGGCTGATGGCGATGCTGCCCGGCGTCGCTAAAATCAAGAATCAACTTGCCGAACGCAATCTCGATGAGACGATGCTCAAGCGGCAGATGGCCATCATCGATTCCATGACGCCGAAGGAGCGGCGTAATCCCGATCTCCTCAAGGCGAGCCGCAAGCGGCGTATCGCCGCCGGCTCCGGCACCAAACCGGAAGACATCAACAAGCTTCTGAAAATGCATCGCACCATGGCCGACGTGATGAAAGCCATGGGCAGCGGCAAGCGCGGGCCGATGGCGGGGATTGCCAATATGCTTGGGCTTGGCGGTGGCGGCGGCATGCCGAACGCCGAGCAAATGGCGGCGCTCGCCAAAAAGATGCCGGGCGGATTGCCGGCAGGCGGTGCGGGCGGCGGCTTGCCGGGCTTACCGCCGAATTTTCCCGGCCTTCCGGGCGGGCTTCCCGGCGGACTGCCGGGCCTCGGTGCGAAACTACCGGGCGGGCTACCGCCAGGATTTCCCGGGCTCGGGAAGAAAAAATGATGTACGCGCAACCGCACGAGCGGTTTTCAACGGTGGTCGCGCTTGATCCGCGCGACACGCGGGCATTCGCGCAGGCGGTCGGCGATACCAATCCGATCCACCACGACGCCGATCTCGCGGAAAACTCGCGCTTCGGCCGCTTGCTCGCCAGCGGTCCGCAAACCACCGCGCATTTGCTGGCGCTGACCGCTTCGCACTTTTCCAGCCGCGGCGCGATGCTGGGCCTGGAATTTTGGGTGCGGTTTCGCCGGCCAGTCTATGCTGACGAAACCATCACGCTCGAATGGCTGGTGATCTCCGTCAAACCGAACGCACGATTGCAGGGCGAGGTCATCGACTTGCGCGGCCGTGTGCGCAAAGAAAACGGCGAAACCGCCGTCGGCGCCAAAGGCCGCATTCTTGTTACTGAAAAATTCTAAAGCTTCACCGGAAAGGAACGAAAATGCCTGTAGTGATCCGCATGGCCCGCGCTGGAACCAAAAAGCGGCCGTTTTATCACATCGTCGTTGCCGACAGCCGCGCGCCACGCGACGGCCGTTTCATCGAGCGCCTCGGCTATTTCAATCCGTTGTTGCCCAAGGATAAGCCGGAGCGGCTGCGCCTCGATCTCGACAAAGTCAAAGCTTGGATCGCCAAGGGCGCGCAGCCTTCGGACCGTGTGACGCGCTTTCTCGACGCCGCCGGCATCATGAAGCGGGAGAAGCGCAACAACCCGCAGAAAGCCGTGCCGCGCAAAGAACGCAAAGCCAAGGAAGAGGCGGCCAAAGCCGCGCCGGCCGTAGCGCCTGCCGCGGCGCCGGCCGCCGCACCTACTGGGGCGGCTCCCCCCGCCGCTTAGGAGCTAACTCATGCCGGGCGGCAGCCCCATCTGTCTCGGCCAGATAGGCGCCGCCCACGGCACCGCCGGCGAAGTCCGGCTGCGTTCGTTCACCTCCGACCCTCAAGCCATCGCAGGCTACGGGCCGTTGGAAACCGAAGACGGGCGCGTTTTCACAATCGAATCCTTGCGGCCGGCCAAGGATCACTTCGTGGCGAGGCTTTCAGGCATTGCCGATCGCGACGCCGCCGAGCAACTGACGAACAAAAGACTCTACGTCCCGCGCGAACGGTTGCCGCCGCCGACCGATGCCGATGAGTTCTATCACGCCGATCTCGTCGGCCTTTCCGTCGTCGATCCGGCGGGCGCGGCTCTCGGCACCGTCGTCGCCGTTCACAATTTCGGCGCCGGTGATTTGATCGAAGTGAAGCTCGATGGCGTGAGCAAGACCGAACTCTTACCGTTCGACACCGCGCATGTGCCGGCCGTCGAAATCGCCGCTGGGAAGATTGTTGTCGTGCCCTCTCCCCTTTCGGGAGAAGACTGAGAGGCTGACATGTGGCGGGCGAGTGTGCTGACTATTTTCCCGGACGTTTTTCCGGGCCCGTTAGGCGCCAGCCTCGCCGGCAAGGCACTCACGGCGGGCGCTTGGTCGCTCGACGTGGTCGACATCCGCACGTTCGCCACCGACCGGCATCGCACCGTCGATGACACACCGGCCGGCGGCGGCCCCGGGATGGTCATGAAGCCGGATGTGCTCGGCCGAGCGCTTGATGCTGTTGCGGCCGAGGCCCGCCCTCGCCTCTTACTATCGCCGCGCGGGACGCCGTTGACGCAAGCGCGGATCGAGGCGCTTACAACACAACCCGGCGTCGTGCTCGTTTGCGGCCGGTTTGAAGGGGTCGACGAGCGCGTGATCGCGGCGCGCGGCCTGGAAGAAGTCTCGCTCGGCGATTATGTGCTGTCCGGCGGCGAGATCGCGGCCATGGCGCTGCTCGATGCCTGTGTTCGTCTTCTACCCGGAGTCATGGGCCGGGCGGCCTCGGGTGAAGAGGAAAGCTTCAGCCAGGGGTTGCTCGAATATCCGCATTATACCCGGCCACAGGTTTGGGAAGGCCGGCCGATCCCGGAGGTGCTGCTGTCGGGCGATCACAGCAAGATTGCCGCCTGGCGGCAGGCAGAGGCCGAACGGCTGACCCGCGAGCGCCGGCCGGACTTATGGGCGCGTCATTCCGGATCGCGGGCCAAGCCCGCTAGGCGGGAATGACGGGCGGGCGGGAGGGTGACAAAGCCCACGCGGTAGCGTAGAAGCTCGCGCAACCCGCTTAGCTCCGGCTCAAGAACGCGCCCGCAGCGCAGCCGAATGCGCGGCCGTTGGAGAATTGCCATGAACCTGATCAAAGAAATTGAAACCGAGCAGGTGGCGAAGCTTACTGCCGGCAAGGACATCCCCGACTTCCGGCCGGGTGACACGCTCATCGTTAACGTCAAGATCGTCGAGGGCGAAAGGACGCGCGTGCAGGCCTATGAAGGCGTTTGCATCGGCCGCGCCGGCGCCGGCTTGAACGAGAATTTCACCGTGCGGAAGATTTCCTACGGCGAAGGCGTCGAGCGCGTGTTTCCGCTGTACTCGCCGATGATCGACTCGATCAAAGTTTTGCGCCGCGGCCAAGTGCGCCGCGCCAAGCTTTATTATCTGCGCGGCCGGCGCGGCAAGTCGGCACGCATTGTCGAGCGGGTAGATCACAGCGGCGCCGCAACCGGGGCGCCCGCCAAGGAGAAAGCGGCGGAGTAATCCATGGCGAAGCCGCGAACGCTCTACGACAAAATCTGGGAAGAGCATCTCGTCGACCAGGATCCGGACGGGACCGCTCTCATCTATATCGACCGGCATCTCGTCCATGAGGTGACGAGCCCGCAGGCGTTCGAAGGCTTGCGCATGTCGGGCCGCAAGGTGCGTGCGCCGGACAAGACGCTCTGCGTGGTCGATCACAATGTGCCGACGACCGACCGCCGGCAGAAAAATCCCGATCCGGAAAGCGAGCAGCAGATCGCGTGTCTCGCCGACAACGCCAAGCTGTTCGGCCTGGAATATTTCAACGAGTTCGATAAGCGCCAGGGCATTGTCCATATTATCGGACCCGAGCAAGGCTTCACGCTGCCCGGCGTAACGCTGGTTTGCGGCGACAGCCACACCGGCACGCACGGCGCGTTCGGCGCGCTCGCCTATGGCATCGGCACGTCCGAGGTCGAGCACGTGCTGGCGACACAAACATTGATTCAGAAAAAGTCGAAGAACATGCGCGCGGTCGTTGACGGCGTGTTGCCGGCGGGCGTTACCGCCAAGGACATCATCCTCGCCATTATCGGCGAGATCGGCACCGCCGGCGGCACCGGCTATGCATTGGAATATGCCGGCGACGCCATCCGAGCGCTGTCGATGGAAGGCCGGATGACAATCTGCAACATGTCGGTCGAGGCCGGCGCCAAAGCCGGATTCATTGCGCCCGACGAGAAGGCCTACGCCTACCTGAAGGATCGCCCGAAATCGCCGAAGGATGCGGCCTGGGACGAGGCGCGGCGCTATTGGGACACCCTCACCTCCGACGACGGCGCGCATTTCGATCGCGAGATCAGGCTCGATGCGGCGAAACTGCCACCGCTCGTGACTTGGGGCACGAGCCCGGAGCAGGTCGTATCCGTCACCGGCCACGTGCCGCGCCTCGACGAGGTTCCCGAGCACAAACGCGAAGCGGCCGAACGCTCGCTCGATTATATGGGGCTCAAGGGCGGCGAGAAACTTACCGACATCGCGATCGACCGCGTGTTCATCGGTTCATGCACCAACGGCCGCATCGAGGATTTGCGCGCCGCCGCGCGTGTCGTCGCCGACAAGAAGGTCCACGCCAGCGTCAGCGCCATGATCGTGCCGGGCTCCGGTTTGGTGAAGGAGCAGGCCGAGGCCGAAGGGCTCGACAAGGTCTTTCTTGGTGCCGGCTTCGAGTGGCGCGAGCCCGGCTGTTCGATGTGTCTGGGCATGAATCCCGACAAGCTTGCACCCGGCCAGCGCTGCGCTTCGACCTCGAACCGCAATTTCGAGGGCCGGCAGGGCTACAAGGGCCGTACGCATCTGGTCTCGCCGGCGATGGCCGCGGCTGCCGCGATCGCCGGACATTTCGTCGATGTCCGAGAGTGGAAATAACGCGCGACCTTAAGCCCTTCAGGCTTTTCGGATAAGTTTCCCTTGTGAGCCGCTTCAGCCGATGGCGCGTTGAGCTTCGCACGCTGTTGCGGCGGCGGCGGGTACAATTGGTGCTGTCCGTCCGCGTCACGATTGCCGCGCTGGCCGCGCTGGCGTTGTCCCAGCTCCTACATATGCCGTTGCCGTTATGGGCGGTGATCACCGCCCTGATCGTGACGCAAATGAGTGTCGGACGATCGCTGAAAGCGTCGTTCGATTATCTGATCGGGACGCTGGGCGGCGCGATCTATGGCGGCGCAGTCGCGGTGCTTGTTCCGCACAATAATGAAATCGCGCTGCTCGCCGTTCTTGCGGTTGTTGTCGGCCCACTGGCCTTTATCGCCAGCATCAATCCGAGATTTGCCGCCGCGCCGGTCACCGGCATTATCGTATTGCTGCTTCCACAGCTGACGCATGGCGACGCCGTCAGCTCGGCCATAGACCGCATCATGGAGGTGGCGCTTGGCGGCGTCACCGGCGCGGTCGTGTCGGTGCTGTTCTTGCCTTCGAAAGCCCACCCGCTTGTCGTCGCCGCAGCGGCGCGGACGCTCAACGAGATGGCGCGCGCGCTCGGCGAATTGCTGAAAGGCCTCACCACCGGTCTCGACTTTGACGCACTGCATCGCATCCAGGATGGCATCGGGCGAGCTCTGGTGCAGATGAACGAGGTCAGCGCGGAGGCCGAACACGAGCGCGCGGCGGGGCTGGCCGTCGGACCTGATACCGGGCCGCTGTCGCGGATGTTGCTCAGGCTGCGCCACGATCTGGTGATGATTGGACGAGCGGCCGCGGTGCCGTTATCGGAGCCATTTCGCACACGGCTTGCGCCGGCGTTGGCGCAAGCCGGCGCCGCCGCCGCGGACTACATGCGCGCAAGCGCGGCGGCGCTTCAAACGAACCGGACAGCGCCGCCACTTGAGGTGACCGATGCGGCGCTCAAGAGTTATGCCGCCGAGATCGAAGCGCTGCGGCGCGAGGCACTGACGCGCAGCCTTTCCGCCGAGGACGTCGAACGTTTGTTCGCGCTCGGCTTCGCGCTCGAGCAAATTCGCAACAACCTTCAAGATCTCGAACGCTGCGTGGCGGAATGGGCCGACGATTCAAAAGCCGAAACGCGCGGTTAGACTGGCGCGTGCCGGACGCCTTAGCCGCGCACCCACCAGCAATGCTTTTCCGGAAATAGCACTTGGCCGCTCGGCCGGTTTTGCACCACGTACCAACTGCTGCAGCGGCGGTAGAGTGGCCGCGGATTGATCCGAACACTTGGCGGACCGACGATATGGGAAAATGACGGCCCCCCGCTGACCGTCGAATCCTGTGCCTGCGCCACCGGCGCCGTGATTGCGGCCAGAACCAGGGCCAGACCGGTAACTCGTTTGCGCGACACCACCACCATGACCGCTTGCCTCACACGCTCGATGCTCCTCGACAGGAGCGCGCCGGTTACGCGCAACCGCGCGTTTCCAGCCTCGCTAGTGGTCCGATTCTAACATTCGCACCCCGGTTCGGTAGGCTATCATGCGAATGTTAGAATCAAAGGACCCCTAGCAGTATAAGTGCTAGTGGAGCTTTGGATTTGACATTCGCTTCAGGAACCAGCGGATTGGTGGGTGGCGAATGTCAAATCCGCTCCGCTAGAACATTCTACGACATCTTATGTCCGATACGGTATCCGATTTGGCATCAGATCCGCTGGCTTGGCGGCCGATCAAGGCGCCGTCGCTGGTCGAGCTCGAAATCCTCGCCGCCGAGATTTTCCGCCGCTTGCCGCGAAGATTTCGCGACTTGTGCACTGACGTCGTCATCCAGGTCGACGATTTCCCGACCGAGGAAGCGCTCGATCAAATCGGCGCGGAAAGCGAATTCGATCTGCTCGGGCTGTTTCAGGGCGTCGGCCTGCCGTTCCGCTCAGAAAGCGCGCCGGTGCAGATGCCGAATATGATCTGGCTTTACCGCCGGCCGATCCTCGACTACTGGGCCGAGCACGACGAAACGCTCGGCGCCATTGTTAAGCACGTCCTGGTGCACGAGATCGGCCATCATTTCGGTTTGTCGGACGCCGACATGATGGCCATCGAAGCAACAGCCGACGAGGCAAAGGGAACAGTCTCATGAAAGTCGACGGCGCCTGCCATTGCGGTTTCATCAACGTCGAAGCGGAAGTCGACCCGGAAAAGGTCTCGATCTGTCACTGCACGGATTGTCAAACCATCAGCGGATCGGCGTTCCGGATTTCCATTCCGGTTCCCGGCAACGCCTTCAAGATGACCGGCGAGCCGGCGATCTACGTCAAGACCGCGGAAAGCGGCAACCGCCGCGCGCAAGCCTTTTGTCCGAAATGCGGGACGCCGATCTATTCGACCACGCCGGGAGATGGGCCCAAGGAGTCATACATGCTGCGCGCCGGCATCCTGCGTCAGCGCGACCGCTTGAATCCGAAGCAGCAGATTTGGGCTCGTTCGGCACGGCCCTGGGTCGCGAACCTCGCCGATCTGCCGAAGACCGAGACGCAGCAGGGCACAAGCCATCTGCGCTGACAAATCTCGCGGTTGTGGTAGATAGACCGCCTAAACCATACGACTCGCAACGAGGAGCAATGTCATGATCGTGACGGTGTTTCGCTCCCGCCTGAAGCCGGGAGTCAAAGACGATTACGTGGCCTTGGTCGATCGCATGGCCGCGCTCGCCGAAACCATGCCCGGCTACATTTCGCATAAGGGCTTTTTTGCCGACGACGGCGAGCGCGTGACCATTGTCGAGTTCGAGCACGAGGCGGGTCAGCGCGCGTGGCGGACTAATCCGGAGCACTTGGCAGCGCAAAGATTGGCGCGCCAGAAATATTACACCGAGTATCACATCCAGGTGTGCACGCTCGATCGCGAGACGAAGTTCAAGGCGCAGGAACCCGCTCAACCGGTGGCCGCCGCGGCGGTGGCACAGGGTTGACCACGGCGCTTAGCTGTACCATTTAGCCGAGACGGCGCACCCCTTATTGAGAAAGACCATGCAAAAGTTCACAACACTCGAAGGCGTCGCGGCGCCGATGAAGATGATCAACGTCGACACCGACATGATCATCCCGAAACAATACCTGAAGACCATCAAGCGCACGGGTCTGGGCAAGGGATTGTTCGCCGAGAAGCGTTACCGCGAGGACGGCACCGAGAACCCCGATTTCGTGCTCAACAAGCCGGCGTACCGCAAGGCGAAAATCCTGGTCGCCGGCGACAATTTCGGCTGCGGCTCCTCGCGCGAGCACGCGCCCTGGGCGCTGTTGGATTTCGGCATCACCTGCGTGATCTCGACTTCGTTCGGCGACATTTTCTACAACAACTGCTTCAAGAACGGCGTACTGCCGGTGCAGGTCTCTCCGGAGGACCTCGACAAGCTGTTTGACGACGCCGAACGCGGCGCCAATGCGACGCTCACCGTCGATCTGGCGAAACAGGAAATCCGCGGCCCCGATGGCGGGGTGATCAAGTTCGAAATCGATCCCCACCGCAAGCATTGTCTGCTCGAAGGCCTCGACGATATCGGGCTGACCATGGTCAAGAAGACCAAAATCGATAGCTTCGAGCAAAAGGCCAAGGCGGCGCGGCCTTGGATGTGACCCAAGCCGAATGGTGTCTTTGTTCGTCATTGCCGGACTTGATCCGGCAATCCATCCGTCGTCCGGCAGGAGTTAAGATGGATCACCGGGTCAAGCCCGGTGACGACGGCGATACCGCGCAATGACCTCCGCCATCTCCGTCTCCCACCTCAACAAGACCTATGCCGGCGGCTTCCAGGCGCTGAAAGACATCAACCTTGAGATTCCGCATGGCGAGATTTTCGCCCTGCTCGGCCCGAATGGCGCCGGCAAGACCACGCTGATCAGCATCATCTGCGGCATCGTCAATGCGAGCAGCGGGCGCGTCGCGGTCGACGGCCACGACATCCTTTCCGATTATCGCGTCACCCGTTCGCTGATCGGTCTGGTGCCACAGGAACTCGCCAACGACATGTTTTCGTCGGTGTGGAGGACGGTGTCGTTCAGCCGCGGGTTGTTCGGCAAGCCGGCCTACCCGGCCTACATCCAGAAGGTGCTCAAGGATCTGTCGCTGTGGGAGAAAAAGGACAGCAAGATTGCCACGCTCTCCGGTGGCATGAAGCGCCGGGTGATGATCGCGAAAGCGCTGTCGCATGAGCCGCGCATTTTGTTTCTCGACGAGCCGACGGCTGGCGTCGATGTCGAGTTGCGCAAGGACATGTGGGAGATGGTGAACGCGCTGCGCGCCTCGGGCGTCACCATAATTCTGACAACGCACTACATCGAAGAAGCCGAGCAGATGGCCGACCGCGTTGGCGTCATCAACCGGGGCGAATTGATCCTGGTCGAGAACAAAGCCGAGCTGATGCGCAAACTCGGGCAGAAACAGATGACGGTCGAATTGCGCGAGCCGGTTGCCGCAGTGCCGGCCGCGCTTGCGCGCTACGGCCTTACGCTCTCCGACGATGGCGGCAGGCTGATCTATACCTACGACACCCGCGGCGAACGTACCGGCATTACCGATCTCCTCGAGAACCTGCGCAGCGCGGGACTCGTGCTGAAGGATCTGTCCACGACCCAAAGTTCGCTGGAAGATATTTTTGTCGGGCTGGTGAGCAGGCGCAAATGAACCTCTACGCCGTCGCCGCAATCTACAAGTTCGAAATGGCGCGGACCCAGCGCACCTGGCTGCAAAGCATCGTCTCGCCGGTGATCTCGACGTCGCTCTATTTTGTGGTATTCGGCGCCGCCATCGGCTCGCGCATCAGCACCGTCGAAGGCGTGAGCTACGGCGCCTTCATCGTGCCCGGCTTGATGATGCTGATGCTGCTCACGCAAAGCGTCAGCAACGCGGCGATCGGCATCTATTTCCCGCGCTTTTCCGGGACGATCTACGAAATCCTGTCCGCGCCGGCGTCATCGCTCGAGATCGTGCTCGGCTACGTCGGCGCTGCCGCCACCAAATCGATCGTGCTCGGCCTGATCATTCTCGCCACTTCGGCGCTGTTCGTGCCGATGCAGATCGACCATCCGTTCTGGATGCTCGCCTTCCTGGTGTTGACGGCGATAAGCTTCAGCCTATTTGGATTTATTCTCGGCATCTGGGCCGACGGCTTCGACAAACTGCAAGTTTTTCCGCTCTTGATCATCACGCCACTGACCTTTCTTGGCGGCACGTTCTACTCGACCAATCTGCTGCCGCCGTTCTGGCGCACCGTGACGCTGTTCAATCCGATCGTCTATCTGATCAGCGGTTTTCGCTGGAGCTTCTTCGGGCTCGCCGACGTCAATATCGAGATCAGCGTCGCCGCGATCCTATTTTTTCTCTTCCTTTGCCTGGCGGTGGTGTGGTGGATTTTCCACACCGGCTATCGGCTGAAGACCTAAGCCGCCTTACTGCAGCGCCGCGATCAATTTCGCGACGCGCCCCTTGTACTCGGCGCGCGCCTTGAGCGCCCCGTCCATGTCGACGGCAACAAATCGCGCCAGGTTGTTGGGCTGCATCTGGGCGACGCGATCCATGTCGGCGCTGATCACAGTGCCGATCATGGCGTAGCCGCCGCCAGAGACCGCGTCGCGATGCAAGATGATCGGCTCTAATCCGCCCGGCACCTGGATCGAGCCGTAGGGGTAACCAGCGTCGACAATGTTGGAGGGATCAGAGCCGGCGCCGAACGGCTGCTTGCGCTCGCGAAACGCGAGCGGCCTGCCCTTACGGTAGCGATAACCGATGCGGTCGGCTTCCGGCGCGACGGTCCAGGTATCGGCGAAAAACGATTTGGCCGACTCGTCCGTAATCCGATGGAAATAAAGTCCCGGCAGCACGCGCAATTCGAGCGACTTCGGGTAGCTCGGAACAAGCTCCTTGGGCAAGGCGCGGCCGGCACGCGCGCCGGGGCGCGGCTGGCCGACTGGCAGCACATCGCCGGCGGCGAGCTTCCGCCCGGAGAAGCCACCCAGTGCACCGAGCGCGTAAGTCGAGCGGCTGCCGAGAACTTCCGGAACGTCGATCCCGCCGGCAACGGCGATATAGGCCCGCGCACCTATCCTCATGAAATCGAAGCTGAGCCGGTCGCCGGCTTTGACGGCAAAAGATTCGTTCCTCGGCCGCGCTTCGCCGTTGAGCTTCGGCGCAGCTTCGGCGCCGGCGACGGCGACGATCGCGGGGGCGCGAAACACCAGTTCGGGCGCCAGCAAAGTCGCTTCCAGCGCCGCCGCGCCCGCCTCGTTGCCGACCAACAGATTGGCCGCACGCAAGGCGTATTGATCGAGCGCGCCAGAGAGCGGGATGCCGATATTGTAATAGCCGGGCCGGCCGGCATCTTGGACGCTGGTGGCGAGGCCGGGCTTGATGACTTCAATGGCCGCTTCAGTGGGCATGGAGCACCTCCAGCAGATGCCGGTTGTAGGCGCCGGGATCGGCGAGAAAGGATTTCAGCGAGAAATTCACCGGACGGATAGTCAAATCGAACGTGCCTGCCTCGACCGCCTTGATGTCGCGGTCGTATTCCTCGCGCGAGATCGGTTTCCACTTGACGATGTCGCCGGGGCGGAAGAACGCCATGAAGTCTTTCAGGTAGGGCAGCTTCTGTGCCGGATCGTAGATCGGCGCCGGCGTGATGCCGAACAGCTGATAGCCGCCGGCGCCGCGCACCGAATAGATGGCGGTGAAACAGCCGCCGTGGCCGACGGTCAGTTTTGGCGTGTCGGTACGCGGGCGGAGATACTTCGGCACTTCAAGTTGTTTCTCGCGCTCGACCATTTGGAACAGGAACGGCAACCCGGCGACGAATCCGACCATGGAGACGAACCACGGCGCGCTGGCATGCGCGGCGATGAAGTCGTCAACCGATTTGTAGCCGTTGATGCGCGCACCGTATTCCAGATCGGTGCTGTTGGGGTCCTGATGGCGTTCGCGAAAGCGCATCAGCGTCTCGTGCGTCCACGGATCGTTGTACAGCACGGGTATCTCAATGATCCGCGTGGGCAATTCCAGATCGGCGCTGCCGAGTTCGGCTTCGATCTCCTTCAGTTTGCCGAGCATCTTGTCGGGATGAATGACATCCGGATCGAACCGCACCAGATAAGACGCGTTCGACGGGCAGATTTCCGTCACACCGGGAATGCGGCGCTTCTGCAACTCGGTGCAGACGGCCATGCCCTTGAAGAAAGCCTCAAGCGACATTTCCTCGTCGATCTCGGCGAAGACGTGCTCATCGCCGCCGAAGGAATAACGGATCGCGCCCATCTTTGCTCCTACCCCAATCGCACCGCGGCCGGCAGCGGCTCACACCGCCAGCAGCCGCTCGAGAAATCCAGTATCGAAACGCCCCGCCTGCACATCAGCCGTTTCCGCCAGACGTTTGTGCAGCGCCGCCGTGGTGACAACCCCCTCGATCGAAAACTCGTCCAACGCACGGCGCAACCGCGCCAGCGCGTCCTGCCGAGTTTCCGCATGGACGACGATCTTGGCAAGGAGGGAGTCGTAGTAAGGCGGCACGGTGTAACCTGGATAGAGCATGGTATCGACGCGAACCCCCGGCCCGCCGGGAAGCGTGAGCGCGATCACTTTGCCCGGCGAGGGCCGGAAATTCTTGTCCGGGTCCTCGGCATTGATCCGCACTTCGATGGCGGCGCCGCGTGCGGTCACGTCCGATTGCGTACGCTTGAGCTTTTCGCCTTGCGCGATCAGGATCATCTCGCGCACCAGGTCGACGCCGGTGATCATTTCGGTGATCGGATGCTCGACCTGAATGCGGGTATTCATCTCGATGAAGAAGAATTCGCCGGTTGCGTCGTCATAGAGATATTCAAGCGTACCGGCGCAGCGATACGCGACGCGCTCGGCGAGCCGTACCGCGGAGGCGCAGAGCGCCTGACGCGTCTCTTCGTCGAGCGCGGGCGACGGCGCTTCTTCCCAGATCTTCTGGCGACGGCGCTGCAGCGAGCATTCGCGCTCGAAGAAATGCAGTACGCGCTCGCCATCACCCATGACTTGCACCTCGATGTGCCGGGCACGGTTGAGGAAGCGTTCCAGATAAAGCGCGCCGCTGCCGAACGCCGCCGTGGCCTCGGCTTGCGCGGTGTGAAAGTGATGCTCGAACTCGGCCTCGTCCGCGGCAACGCGGATGCCGCGCCCGCCGCCGCCGGCGCTGGCCTTGAGCATGACCGGAAAGCCGATCCGGCGCGCCTCGGCGAGCGCCTGCGCAAGATCGGCGACCTCGCCATCGGTTCCAGGCACGATCGGAACACCGGCCGCCTGCGCCGCGGCGCGCGCCGCCGCCTTGTCGCCCATCGTGCGGATGGTTTCGGCGCTCGGGCCGACGAACACGAGGCCGGCGGCGGCGACCGCGTCGGCGAACCGTGCGTTCTCGGACAAAAATCCATAGCCGGGGTGAATGGCGCCGGCGCCAGTCTGGCGTGCGGCGGCAATAATCGCTTCGCCGTCGAGATAGCTCTTGGTCGCTTGCGGCGGACCGATGCGGACCGCTTCGTCGGCGAAGCGCACCGCGAGGCTGTCCTTGTCGGCGTCGCTAAAAACCGCGACCGTGCGCAGGCCAAGTTCCCTGGCGGCGCGGATGACGCGCACCGCGATCTCGCCGCGGTTGGCTACCAGAAGCTTATCGAACACGCTTAAGCGGTCTCGATGAGCAGCACGGCATCTCCGGCTTCGACCGGCGCCTCGTTCTCGACCAGAAAGCGCACGACCTTGCCGGACGCGTCCGCGTTGACCTCGGTGAACTGCTTCATCACTTCGATCAAGCCGACGACGTCGCCCTCCGTCACGCGAGCGCCAGCCTCTTTATACGGCGGCTTGTCCGGCGCCGGCCGCCGATAGAAAATTCCCGGAAGCGGACTTAAGACTTGGTGTTCCGCCATCCTCGCACCCCTTTCTCAATCGGTTAGGCCAGTGGTCCGATTCTAACATTCGCATCCCGGTTCAGCAGGCTATCATGCGAATGTTAGAATCAAAGGACCACTAGCAAATATAAGTGCTAGTGGAGCTTTGGATTTGACATTCGCTTCGCCGGTTTGCGGCGTTGTGTGTAGCGAATGTCAGATCCGCTCCACTAGGTATTCCGCGACAGCCGCCTTCACCGCCTGCGCGACGGCGACCGCGTTCGGCGTATCGGAATGGACGCAGATGCAATCGGCGCGGACTTTCACTTTCGCGCCGTTGACCGACTCGGCGACACCCTCTTTGACCGCGCGCAATGCGCCCGCGGCGGCGCGCACGGGATCGACCGGCGGATGCTCCCGCGTAATGATCAGCGATCCATCGTCGTTGTAATCGAGGTCGGCGTAATATTCGGAAATGAAATCCAGCCCTTCGGCGGTATAGACCTTTTCATGCATGGTGCCGGCCATGCCAAGCACCGGCACGTTGAAGATCTTCGCAGCATTCGCGACCGCCTTCGCCACCTCCTCCGACCTCGCCGCCATCCCGTAAAGCGAACCGTGCGGCTTGACGTGGAACAGCTCCATTCCCTCGCGCTGTAAGAAACCTTTGAGCGCGCCGACCTGATAGACGATGCTGTCAGTCAATTCCTCGGGCCGCATTTTCATCTCGCGCCGGCCGAATCCCTGCAAATCCGGTAAGGACGGATGCGCGCCAACCCTGACGTGATGCTGCTTCGCCAGCCGCACGGTATGTGCCATCACCGACGGATCGGAGGCGTGAAAGCCGCAGGCGACATTGGCGATGGTGATGTGCGGCATCATGCCTTCGTCGTCGCCCATTTTATAAAGGCCGAAGCTTTCGCCCATGTCGCAGTTGATCGCGAGCTTTGTGTTCGACTTAGCATTTAAGCTGGCGGCCATTCCGTTTCTCTCCTCCCTTCTATCGGCAGCGTAAGCTTACCGCTTGCCGTCGCCGGTATCCTTAAGTTCGATCTCGATGAAAGTCATGAGGCCTGCACCGGCGTTGATGACGTCATGCTCGACGCCGGCATTGCGGAAATAGGATTTGCCTTGCTCGAGCCGTGCACGCGACTTGCCGCCATCGGGGCCGATCAATTCAAGCTCGCCGTCGACCACCGGCACGACGACGTAATCGTAGGCATGGCGATGATACCCGGTGGCCGCGCCGGGCGTGAAGCGCCACTCGGTGACGCGCAGATGGGCGTTTTCGACCTGTACGGTCGCCACCGCGCGCTTATCAGTCATGCCGGTCACCGTTGTTTCGCCTGCGCGCCATCCTAGTCAATCCGGCCCGCCGTGCATGAGACTCTAATCCTTCAGCCGCAACATGACGAATTGCCGAAGCTGATCGGCGATCACTGCCAGAATGAGGAGGACGCCGATCACTACTTCCTGCAGGTAGGACTGGATTTGCGCGAGGTCCATTCCGTTCTGGATCAGTCCAATGAAGATGGCGCCCAAGACGACGTTGCCGACGCGACCGATGCCGCCGCGCAGGCTTACTCCGCCGATCACGCAAGCGGCGATGGAATCGAGCGGCATCGAGGCGCCGATATTGGCTTCGCCGGTCTCTAGCCGCGCCGTGAGCAGCGCCCCGGCGATCGCCGCCAACAAGCCGCACAGCACGTAGGCCATGAACAAATAATAACGCGTGCTGATGCCCGACAGGCGCGCGGCCTTGATGTTGCCGCCGACGGCATAGAAGTAGCGGCCCATGCGCGTCCAGTTCAGCAAAAAGTACATCACGACAAACAATCCGGCGGTGACGTAAACCGGCGACGGAATGTCGAAGATGCGCGTAAAGTTGAAGATCGTGCCGAAGGCGTCGGGCAGGCCGTAGACCGGCACGCCGCTGGTCAGCGTCAGCGCGATGCCGAAGCTGATGGTCGCGGTGCCGAGCGTCATCATGAACGGCGAAACGTTGAACACGGCGACGCCGATGCCGTTGACGACGCCGACCAGTGTCCCCGCGCCTACCCCGGCGAGAATGCCCAAGGTCAGCGTCAGGGCGACGGCGTCGGGATGCGCGGCCGCGAGCGGCGCCATGGTCATGGCCGTGATCACCGATGTAATGGCAATGATCTTGCCGACCGAAAGGTCGAAGCCGCCGGTCAGCAGCGCCAGCATCTGGCCCATGGAGACGATCGCGAGATAAGTCGCCTGACGTGCCACCGTGATCAGATTTTCGCTGGTCAGAAAACGCGGCGACAGCGAAGAAAACACAATGAGCGCGATTACCAGGAGGAACGGCAAGACGCCGATGCGCACGAACAGGCGTTGCAGCTGCACGCTCACTCCAGGCCGGCGCGCCGCGATCTGCTCGGTCATGCCTGCGCCCGCTCGAAGAAATTGGCCAGCACGCGGTCCTGCGTAATCTCTTCCCCCGCAAGCTCGGCGCGCCGTTCGCCGCGATACATGACATAAGTCCGATTGGTGAGATGGAGAATCTCCGGCAAATCCGACGAGATCAACAAAATGCCGGCGCCGCTCTCGCACAGGTCGCGAATGAACTCGTAAATAGCGACGCGCGTGCCGACATCGACGCCGACCGTGGGCTCGTCGAGGATGAATAGCTTGACCTTCGAGACCAGGCCCTTGGCAAGCAGGACCTTCTGCTGATTGCCGCCGGAGAAGCGTTCCAGATCGGCCTCGATGTTACGCGGCTGCAGATTGAGCCGTCGCGCGAGGTCGCGGACAGTCGTGCGCTCGGCGCCGCGGTCGAGCACGCCGAAATGCGAGAAACGCGTGCCGAGCCACGGCAGCGATACGTTCTCACGCACGCTGCGCGACATCACCAGGCCTTCCTCGCGCCGGTCGGGCGGCAGATAGAACGCGCCGCGGTCGAGCATGGTGCGCACGCTTTGCCCGGTGACGTCGCGGCCGTCGAAAGCGATGCGGCCTGAGAGGACGCGCTCTAGCCCGAAACAGGCACGGCCGACCTCCGACTTGCCGCAGCCGACGAGGCCGGCAAGCCCGACGACTTCACCGGCACGGACCGTGAGGTTGAAATCCTTCACGGTGTGCTCGGCCGTAGTGAGTTTCGATATTTCCAGGAGTGGCGCGCCGGGTAGATACGCGATCTTGGGAAAGACCTGGCTGATCACGCGGCCGGTCATGAGCTGCAACAGCCGCCCGTCGTCGGCTTCGGCGACGGCGAGTGTCGCCACAAGCTTGCCGTCGCGGAGCACGGTGATGCGGTCGCCGATACGGCGGATCTCGCTCATGCGGTGGGTGATATAGATGATCCCGACGCCGCGCTTTTTCGCCTGCTCGACCATAACGAAGAGCCGCTCGGCCTCGCGGTCGGTCAGCGAGGCGGTAGGCTCATCGAGGATCAGCACCGATAACCGGGTACAGAACGCCTTGGCGATCTCCACCATCTGCTGTTCGGCGCGCGTCAGATCGTGAATGCGCCGGCGCGCGCGCAACGGAAAGCCGAGCTCGGCGAGAATGGCCTCGGCGCGGCGATGCAGTTCGATCTTGTCGAGGACGCCGTGCCGTGTCACCTCGGCGCCAAGAAAAAGGTTCTCCTCGACGTTAAGCGTCGGCACCAGGGAGAATTCCTGAAACACCGCGCTGATGCCAAGCGTGCGCGCGTGATGTACGCCTTGCAAGTCGACCGGCTGGCCGTTGAATTCAAGACCGCCTTCGGTCGGTCGGTGCACCCCGGCGAGGATTTGGATCAGCGTCGACTTGCCGGCGCCGTTCTCGCCGAACAAGACATGGACTTCGCCCGGATTGAGGTCGAAGTCGATGCCATCAAGCGCGAGCACTCCGGGGAATTGCATAGACAGGCCGCGGGCCCGTAAAACCGGCGTGGGCGCCTCTGCGGCGCCCACGCTTTCTGCTGGCGCCAATGTCGTTGCCGCCAACTCCATTTATGCGTCTCAGATCAATCCAGCGTCAGTTGACCGAGAAAACAGGCTTCCAGTCCGCGGGGGCGAGCGACGACGCGTAGTCGAACGAATTGATGTTCGACTTGTCGATCACGTAGATCTTCGGCCCGACATGCTTGAGATAGGGCTTGCCTTCGAGGATGCGCACCGCCTGATCGATCGCGACGCGTCCTTGCACCACTGCGGAATCCGTCGGCGCCGCCATTACCCGGCCGGCTTTGATGTTGTCGTAAACGCCGGGCGTGAAGTAATAGGACAGCACCTTGATCTTGTCCGAGAGGTTGCGCTCGCGCAGGAGCTGCACGGCGGCTTCGGTCGTCGGCGAAGTGCCGACGATGTATTTGATATTCGGATTGGCCTGCAGCACGTCCTCGACCAATTTCAGCTGCACTTCCTTGCCGGTGTCACCGTATTTGGTGGCGACCACCTTGAGCCCGCTGTCCTTGACGGCGTCGTTGAAGCCCTTGTTGCCGGCTTCGACCCAACCGGCGCCGGGCGGTCCCGGAAACCAGGCGACTTCGACTTCGCCGGCGCTCTTGGGGTTTTGCTTGGCGATATATTCTCCGGCCTTAAAGCCCATGGTCTCGAACGAGACGAGAGATTTGGCCGAGAGATCCTTGGACGACATGCCGTTGATGACGTCGACCACCGGGATGTTCTTGTCGTGCAGCCGCTTAACCGTCTCGTTGAGACCGTCATAGGAGATGGCGCCGATCACCACCGCTTGGGCGCCGTTCGACGCGCAGTCTTCAATCTGTGAAATCTGCTTGCTGAGATTGGTGTAACCGCCAGCCTCAACCAAATGCATGGCGACGCCGAGGTCTTTTGCCTCCTCCGACACGCCGTAATCGACGGCGAGCCAATAGGCGTCCTTCATGTGCGGGAACGAGACGCAGATATTCCATTTCTTGTCCGCCTTCTGCAGCGGCTCGTACATCACTTCCTTGACGGGGCTCGCCATATCGAAGGGCGGATTGTGCTCTTCGACGGAAAACGGATACCACTTCTTATCTTGGGCCTGCACGTTCCAGTTTGTGAACGCCAGCAAGGCTCCCGCCGCGAGTGCACTCGCAGCGACTGCTGTACGCTTCATGTACCCCTCCATTTGATAGACGTAGGCGAGGCCGCGCCGCCTACCTCGCGGCGCATTTGCGACCGCCCCCCGCCGAGAAAATGATTATCGGCTTAGTGATTTTGGAAAGTCAATTGTGCCCAATAACGCCTGCGGCACAGGTCCATTAGGCCAGCGCCGCCGCCGCGATGGCGTCGGCGATGGCGACCGTCCGCCGCGCCATGTCGGCGTGCAGCCGTTCGACCATGCGGCCGTCGACCTGGATGACGCCTTTGCTGGCGTTCTCCGGCAGATCGAAGGCGCCGATGATTTTCCGCGCCCAGGCGACTTCGTCGGCGCCGGGCGAAAACGCTTCGTTGCACGGCGCAATTTGCTGCGGATGAATGAGCGTCTTGCCGTCGAAGCCGAGATCGCGGGCTTGGCGGCATTCCGCGGCAAAGCCCTCGGCGTTGCCGAGCTCGTTATAGACGCCGTCGACGATATCGATGCCGTAGGCGCGTGCGGCCGCGATGCAGGTCATCAGCCACGGCAGCATCGGCGCCCGGCCGGGTAACAGGCGCGCGCGTGTGTCCTTGGCAAGATCATTCGTACCCATGACGAAGCCGGCAAGCCGCGATCCGGCGTCGCGCGCCACCGCCGCAATGTCTCGGGCATTGAGCATGGCGAGCGGCGTTTCCATCATCGCCCAAATGCCGACACGTGCTTCAGCGCGCACGCCGACGAGTTGCTTCGCGACCTCGCGCAGTGGCTCCGGATCCGATACTTTCGGCACCAGGATCGCATCGGGATTAGCCGCCGCGACCGCGAGGTCGTCCTGCCACCACTGCGTATCGAGACCGTTGATGCGTACAATGACCTCGCGCCGGCCGAAGCCACCCTGCTTCAGGGCCGCGATGATCAGTTCGCGCGCTTTCGCCTTGGCGTCCGGCGCCACTGCGTCCTCGAGATCGAGGATGACGACATCAGCCGGCAGCTCGCGTGCCTTTTCCATGGCGCGCGCATTCGAGCCGGGCATGTACAGAAGGCTGCGCCGCGGACGGGTGGCCATTGCCTCGCTCCTGATCGCCCTCTTGCCTGACGGCGCGGCGGCTAAGCCGCCCTGCGCTTGGCGGTGATCAGCTTGCGGTTGATCAGCGCTTCGGCGATCTGAATGGCGTTGAGCGCGGCGCCCTTGCGCAGGTTGTCGGAAACGATCCACATCGACAGCCCGTTCTCCACCGTCGCGTCCTCGCGGATGCGGCTGATGAAAGTCGCGTCCTCGCCCGCCGACTCGTATGGCGTCACGTAACCGCCCGGCTCGTGCTTGTCGATGACAATGCAGCCCGGCGCATTGCGTAAGACCTCCCGCGCCTCGTCAGCCGTGATCGGCTTCTCGAACTCGAGGTTGACTGCTTCCGAATGGCCGATGAACACCGGCACCCGCACGCAAGTGGCGGTCAGCTTGATCTTGGGATCGAGAATCTTCTTGGTCTCGACCACCATCTTCCATTCTTCCTTGGTGTAGCCGTCTTCCATGAACACGTCGATTTCCGGAATGACGTTGAACGCGATGCGCTTGGGGAATTTCTTCGGCACGACCTCGTCGATCTGAAACACCGCCTTGGTTTGCGAGAACAACTCGTCCATGGCGTCCTTGCCGGCGCCGGACACCGACTGATAGGTGGCGACGACGACGCGCTTGATGGTGGCGAGGTCATGCAGCGGCTTGAGCGCGACGACGAGCTGCGCGGTCGAGCAGTTGGGATTGGCGATGATGCCACGCTTGCGAAAGCCCGCGATCGCCGCGGCGTTGACTTCGGGTACGATCAACGGAACGTCGGAATCGTAGCGCCAGCACGACGAATTATCGATGACCACCGCGCCGGCGGCCGCGATTTTCGGTGACCATTCCTTGGAGACCGCCGAACCGGCCGACATCAGGCAGATATCGACGCCAGAGAAATCGTAGTGCTCGAGCGCTTTGACCTTCAGCGTCCGGTCACCATACGAAACTTCGACGCCAAGCGAGCGGCGGGAGGCGAGCGCGACCACTTCGTCAGCCGGGAACGCTCGCTCGGCGAGAATGCCGAGCATTTCGCGCCCCACATTGCCGGTCGCGCCGACCACGGCCACCGTGTAACCCATTGTTTACTCTCCATTCCACCGGGCGCGCAAAAGCGGCAGCCAGAGCGGTGGTGCGCTTCTAAGCGAGAACGGCGCAAAGCACAACGCCGCCGCGCGCATCGGCGGCGCCA
>DAIUEQ010000023.1:0-27892 GCA_036845025.1 Xanthobacteraceae bacterium
CGACCACGGCCGCGTGAAAAACGGCCCGGACATTGCCGGGCTTATTCTGGTTCGAAGACTTCACAAATTGCCGCTCGTTATCGGTCACGCCGTTGCCGCGTGCGCCGCCCCCTCCCGCGCGGCCTCGCGAAAGGATAGAAGGATAACAAAGACCGCAAAGGACGAAAGGTTCAGGGAGGACGTCATGAGGAAGTTCGCAGCCGCTTTGCTGGCCGGCGCCGTGTTGATGTTGGGCTCAATCGGCCTGGCGCAAGCGCAGGGCAAAACCGTCGGCGTGTCATGGTCGAACTTTCAGGAAGAACGCTGGAAGACCGATGAAGCCGCGATCAAGGCGGCGATTGCCGCGGCCGGCGGCAAATACATTTCCGCCGACGCGCAATCTTCAGCGCAAAAGCAATTGGCCGATATCGAAAGCCTGATTGCGCAAGGCGCCAACGCGCTGATTGTACTGGCACAGGACTCATCCGCCATCGCACCCGCCGTGCAGAAGGCGGTCGACGAGGGCATTCCGGTCGTCGGCTATGACCGGCTGATCGAAAATCCGAACGCGTTCTATATCACCTTCGATAACAAGGAAGTCGGACGCATGCAGGCGCGCGCGGTTCTTGCCGCCAAGCCTTCCGGCAACTACGCCTTCATCAAAGGCTCGTCGACCGATCCGAATGCCGACTTTTTGTTTTCCGGCCAGATGGAGGTCCTCAAGGACGCGCTGGCGGCAGGTAAGATCAAGAATGTGGGCGAGGCCTATACCGACGGCTGGCTTCCCGCCAACGCGCAAAAGAACATGGAGCAAATACTGACCAAGGCGAACAATAAGGTCGATGCGGTGGTCGCTTCAAATGACGGCACCGCGGGCGGCGCCATTGCGGCGCTGGCGGCGCAAGGCTTGGCCGGAAGTGTGCCAGTGTCCGGCCAGGACGGCGATCACGCCGCGCTCAACCGCATCGCGCTCGGCACGCAAACCGTATCGGTGTGGAAGGACGCTCGCGAACTCGGCAAGAGGGCGGCGCAGATTGCGCTCCTGCTCGCCAGCGGCGCCAAAATGGGCGAGGTGCCCGGCGCAATGAAATTCTCCGGCGGCCCGAAGAAAGTGGGAATGAATTCGCTGTTCCTCGCGCCGATCCCGATCACCAAAGACAACCTCGACGTCGTGATCGAAGCCGGATGGATCAAGAAGGATGAAGTCTGCCAGGGCGTGAAGCCCGGCACGATCAAGGTTTGCGGTTGAGCACGCGGGTGCCGTTCTGATCCGGAAATGAAAGCCGGCCGATCGAATGTTTTGGGCGCGTTTTTTCGCGCCACCGAACTCGACACGCGGCTTCTCGGCATGGTCGGCGCTTTGCTCGCGATCTGGATCGCCTTTCACCTTCTTTCCGGCGGTCTCTTTCTGACGCCGCGCAACTTGTGGAATTTGTCGGTGCAGGCGGCGCCGGTGGCGATCATGGCGACCGGCATGGCGCTCGTCATCATCACCCGCAACATCGATCTGTCGATCGGCTCGATGCTGGGCTTTCTCGGCATGATCATGGGTGTGATCCAGGCCGATTTGCTGCCGAGGCTACTCGGCTTCGAACATCCGGCGACCTGGGTGATTGCACTTGCCGCAGGGCTCGCGCTTGGCGTCGTTATTGGTGCGCTGCAAGGATCTTTGATCGCTTATCTCGGCCTGCCCTCCTTCATTGTCACGCTCGGCGGACTTTTGGTGTGGCGCGGTGCGGCATGGTGGGTGACGAGCGGCCAGACCGTCGCGCCGCTCGACTCCCGTTTCCGGCTGATGGGTGGCGGAACTGAAGGCTCAATCGGCGCCACCTGGAGCTGGGCCGTGGGCGTTCTCGCCTGCGTCACGCTGCTGCTGGTGCAAGCCCATGCCCGCGCCAGGCGCAAGCAATTTCACTTTCCGCTGCGGCCGATGGCGGCGGAAGTCTTCCTCGGCGGCGTTGCCTGTTTGCTGATCCTCGGCGCGGTGGCGATCGCCAATTCCTATCCGTGGCCGAGTGGCAGCGTGCGCCGTTATGCGGAAGCCAATCAGATCGCCCTGCCCTCCGGCGGGCTGTTTATTGCGCATGGCATAGCCGTTCCCGTACTCATCGCCATCGGCATCGGCATCGCCATGACCTTCCTCGCGACGCGCACGCGGTTCGGACGTTACGTTTACGCCATCGGCGGCAACCGCGAGGCGGTCGAGCTTGCCGGCGTCGACGCGCGCTGGGCGATCATGAAGCTCTTTATGCTGATGGGCCTGTTGGCCGGGATCGGCGGCGCGGTTTCGATTGCGCGGCTCAATGCCGCCACCAATTCCGAAGGCACGCTCACCGAATTGCTGGTGATCGCCGCCGCCGTTATCGGCGGCTCATCGCTCGCCGGCGGCGTCGGCACCGTGGCGGGAGCCATGCTCGGCGCCATCCTCATGCAGTCGCTGCAGTCGGGAATGGTGCTCGTTGGCGTCGACACGCCATTGCAGAACATCGTTGTCGGCATCGTGCTGGTGCTGGCGGTACTGATCGATACGGTGTACCGGCGGCGCACGCGGAGAGCATGATGGTAACGACTGCCGGTGACGTGCCTCTGGTGGAAATGCGCGACGTGTCGCTGTCATTCGGCGGCGTTCGCGCCGTCGACGGCGCTTCGATTGATCTCTACGCCGGCGAAGTAGTAGCGCTGGTCGGCCATAACGGCGCCGGCAAATCGACCCTGATCAAGATCTTATCGGGTGCCTATCCGCGGGATTCGGGAAGCATTCGCATTCGCGGCGCCGAAGCGGCCATCGCTAATCCGCGCGACGCCAAGCATTACGGCATCGAGACGATCTACCAGACGCTGGCGCTCGCCGACAATATCGACACCGCGGCCAATTTGTTTCTCGGTCGCGAATTGCGCACCAAATGGGGAACGCTGGACGACATCGCCATGGAGTCAGAGGCGCGCAATGTCATGGGCCGCCTCAACCCGCACTTTCACCGATTCAAGGATCCGGTAAACGCGCTCTCCGGCGGCCAGCGCCAGTCGGTAGCGATTGCACGCGCTATTTTGTTCAACGCCCAAATTCTGGTCATGGATGAGCCGACCGCCGCGCTTGGACCGCAGGAGACCGCCCAGGTCGGCGACCTGGTGCGGCAGCTCAAGGCTGCCGGCATCGGCATATTTCTCATCAGCCACGATATTCACGACGTGTTCGATCTCGCCGACCGGATTTGCGTGATGAAGAACGGCCGTATTGTCGGCACCGCCGGCGTGACCGACGTGACCAAGGATGAGGTGCTCGGCATGATCATCGCCGGCATCTGCCCGCCGGCGGCGATCCCTGGGCCAAGCGCAATCGCCTCCGCTGGAGGTCACGCTTCGACGCTCGAAGCCCACAAATAAAGATTGGCCGTCAGCGTAGGCCAGCCCGGCAAGTGTGGCTCACATTACGGGGTATGTGCAGGGATCGGCACAGTCGACAGCTTCAATCCCTCTGCGTTGCGCACCTCGATCCACCAGCCTGCCCATTGGCCGTTCAAAGTGAACTGCAAATTCTCGGCCATCACGGCTGCATGTTCCACAGCGGCGTCGATATCGCGGAATTCATCACCTCTATAATCGTGGAGCGACTGACCTTTGGTCGCGTAATCAAAAAAGAAGCGTATCATGTGAAATCATCCCTCGAACACTTTGCCCGCGCGTCTGGTACCCGGCCGCAAGCTAACCTTGGTTTGCGCAAATATTTAAAGATCGACAGATTCGTGGCTGCCTGTTTTGGGTCAAAAGCGACTGAATCACCGCCCTGCCGCGGCGCGACGCCACCAGAAGGCCAACGTCCATTAGAGATTTGGCGGGCGCCGATCGGTCAGCTACGGGACGATTGGTGACGTTGTGCTACCGTCACTTTGCTCGCGACCTTCGTCACCGTGCGGTGAATATCGGCGAGGCGTTCAACCAGAAAAGAGAACAGGCAAGCCGTTACAGCCGGCGCCCGCTGCCTTTTCGGCAGGCCTATATTGAAAAGGATTCCTCCGCGTCGGGATAAACGACGCGGCCGCGCAGAATGACCAGCGCGTCGCGCACGCTCGCCAGATGACAGCCGGCCTCACGCGCCGTCTTGAGCGCGAATGCGAAGAGGTCGGGCGTCACGCCGAAGCGGCTCGGTTCGGCCGCAACATCGTGGCAAGCGAAAATGAGCCAGCCGTTGGAGCGCACCGTTTCCGCGATGATCTCGGAAACGGCGCGCCGGCCGGTCGAGGCGTTCTGCAACTCGCAGGATTTGAGCGCGCCTAGATCGACGCTGCCGGCATTCACGCCCGGCCGCAGCGAGCGGCAGGAGTCGAATTTGCCTTGCAAATAGAGCTTCGTACCAAAAGAGAATTCGCCGTAAGGATAGGCGAAATTATACGGCGCGCGGACGCGTTGAATGCCCTGCAAGAACGCGCCGTTGCGCTCGACTTCCGCGGCAAGCTTTTGCCGGCCGACGCGGGCGACCGCGACGTGCGAGTAGGTGTGGCAGCCGATCTCGTGACCGTTCGCGGCAAGCGCTTGCAAAACTTCCGCGCTCGCCAAGCGGCCGCAATAGCCGATGGCGCCGCATCCGCCGCCGGAAATGTAGTAAGTGCCGCGCGCGCGGTGTTCTTCCAGCAGCGCCGCGCCAGTCGTGCAGGCCGATTCCGGCGCATCATCGAAGCTGAAGCTGACCAGCGGTCGCGCGTTGGTCACTGGCAATTTTTTGCTGACGATCCGGCGCGCCAGAAGCCGCGACAGCTTGCCGAACGCGCGCGTCGGCAGCGCCTGTTCGGCGCGCGGTAGTGCAAATTGCGGAGCAAAATCGTGCGACAACGTCAAAAGACGACCCCCTGCAACGGCGCGCGCCGGTAAGTTCTTGAAGAAAGCAGGGGTTCGGGCAACGCATTTGTCGCGTTGTGCTTAAGCGGAACGCCGGAAGCTTTCGCCGTTAACGGTTAATTCCCGCGCGCCGCCTTAAGGATTCGCCAAAACGCCACCCGTGAGCGCCTCGCCAATTCCGGTCGTGCCGGGAAACGTGATGGGCAGATGACGCAAGCTGCGCACCGCGAGATAGGCGAAGGCCTGCGCTTCGAGGGAATCGACCGACCAAGCGGCCGCGTCCGCGGCTTCGACCTGCGCCGGCGCCAATCGCTCGCCAAGCATACGCATCAGCGTCGGATTGCGCGCGCCGCCGCCAGCAACAATCCAGATCTTCGGCGGCCGCGGCAACAGCGGCACGACCCGGGCGACGGCGGCCGCGGTCAACGCCGTCAGCGTCGCCGCGCCGGCTTCGATACCGGGATTATTGTTGAGCACAGCACCGGCCGCGCGGCGAAATTCGTTGCGGTCTAGCGATTTCGGCGGCGGCTTAGCAAAGTAGTGATGCGCCAAGAATTGCGCGATGGCATTCTCGTCCGGCTTTCCCGCGGCCGCGATGCGGCCCTCATTGTCGAGAAGCTGCCCGGTGCGCACGCGCACGAAATCGTCGAGCAGCGCATTGCCGGGCCCGGTATCGCAGGCGATCAAATCGTCGCCGTCGATGTAAGTGACGTTGGCGACGCCGCCGATGTTGAGAACAGCGAGCGGCGTTTCCCGGCCGAGCGCCGCCACCAAGGCGCGGTGAAAGACCGGCGCCAGCGGCGCCCCCTCCCCGCCGGCGGCAACATCCGCGGCGTGGAAGTCATACACCACTGGAATGCCGAGCCGCGCCGCAAGCGCCGCTCCGTCGCCGAGCTGAACCGTAAGGCGCTGCTGCGGCCGGTGCAGCACGGTTTGGCCGTGGAAGCCGACAACGGTCACGTCGGCCGGTTTTAGTCCGTTGCCCGCAAGGAACGTTTCGACCGCTTCGGCATGCGCGGCGTTCACCACCGCCTCGGCCGCCGCAAGCGCGGCCGGCCGCGCGGTGCGGTCGGTTACGTTCGCCGCTGCTGCGGTCGCGCTACGCAGCAGCGCGCGCTCCTTTTTCGAGTAGGTCCGGTATGCCGTCGGCCCGAAGCGGGCAATAACCTCGCCATCGGTTTCGATCAGCGCAACATCGACGCCGTCCTGCGACGTTCCGCTCATCAATCCGATGGCCAAAGCAGGTACCGACGTCGTGGCCGATCTTGAATCTGGCGGCAATGGCAAATCCGGCGGCATGCTTTAAGGTCTACGGTTGAAACGGTTATCGAACCTGTTACACCAGCGCCGCCGATTGTTGGCACCTCGCTAAGGCAGCCTGATGGCACGCGGCGACGGAACAAACGCGCTGGACGTCGATGAGCACGTATAAATCGGATTTTCTGCACGTTCTTTCCGAACGTGGCTTCATTCATCAGGTTTCGGAACCTGAGGCGCTCGATGCGCTGGCGCGCTCGTCGGAAATCACCGCTTATATCGGCTTCGACTGCACCGCGGCATCACTCCACATCGGCTCGCTGTTGCCGATTATGTTGCTTTACTGGCTGCAACAGACCGGCCATCGGCCGATTGCGCTGATGGGCGGCGGCACGACGCGCGTCGGTGATCCATCCGGCAAGGACGAAAGCCGCCGGCTCCTCACCGAGGCCGCGATCGAAGACAACCTCAAAGGCATCCGCGCCATCTTCGCGAATTTTGTGAAATTCACCGACGCCGGCGGCAACGCGATCATGGCCAACAATGCCGACTGGCTCAATACGCTCAACTATATCGACTTCCTGCGCGACGTCGGCCGGCACTTTTCCATCAATCGCATGCTCGCGTTCGATTCGGTGAAGCTGCGGCTCGAGCGTCAGCAGGAAATGTCGTTTCTCGAATTCAATTACATGATCCTGCAAGCCTACGATTTCGTCGAGCTTAACCGGCGCTATGGCTGCGTGCTGCAAATGGGCGGCTCCGATCAATGGGGCAATATCGTCAGCGGCATCGATCTCGGCCGCAGATTGAACAACGCGCAGTTGTTCGCGCTCACCGCGCCGCTGATCACCACTTCGTCCGGCGCCAAGATGGGTAAGACCGCAGCGGGCGCGGTCTGGCTCAACGCCAATTTGGTGAGCCCCTACGACTATTGGCAATATTGGCGCAATACCGAGGATGCCGACGTCGCGCGCTTCCTCAAACTGTTCACGGTGCTGCCAATCAATGAAATTGAGCGGCTTTCGGCGCTCAAGGGCGCCGAGATCAACGAGGCAAAGAAAATTCTCGCTTCCGAAGCGACCACGCTTGTCCATGGCCGCGAGGCCGCGCAGCTTGCGGCTGAGACCGCGCGCACAACCTTCGAGGAAGGCAAGCTCGCCGAGTCTCTGCCCACCGAAGAAGTCGCGCGGGCCAATCTCGAGCAAGGCTTAAGTGTTCTCGACGCCTATGTCTTGTTGCATCTCGTCACGTCGAAAGGTGAAGCACGCCGTCAGATCAGAAACGGCGGGTTGCGGGCCAACGATGCCGTCATCACCGATGAAAATATGCTGCTGACGCTTAAAGATTTAACGCCGGAAGGCGTCATCAAGCTGTCGCTCGGCCGCAAACGCCACGTGCTGCTTAAGCCGGTCTAGTCCGACTTTAGCGGACCCGCTCGATAGTGGTCGTGTTGTCGCCGTTGTCATTGGCGGGAAACTCGAACACCTTGCGCAACAATCCCGGCGCCAGCGCTGAAATCGGGTTGATGCGCAAGGTCGGCGCGTTTGGCCGGCCGACGACTTCGTAGGTGATGCCGAACAGCCCCTCCTTCTCGCCGCCGAGAAATAGGCCGATCACCGGCAATTGTCCCAACAAGTTGTTGGCACCATAGAGTGGAACGAGCGTGCCGCGCAGGTGCACGTCGTCATGGGCGTAATCGACCACGCCGTCGATGGTGCCACCGAGCAGCGGCCCGCGCACGACGCCGTCACGTAGCGCGACACGGCCGGGCATGCGGGTGAACTCGACGCGCATATTGGAGAAATCGATGGCGTTGCGGTGAGTGTCCTTGCCAGTGTTGACCGCGCGCTCCAATTGCGTCTCGTCGTGAACGGCGAAATTGCGCACGTTGAGCGCACCTTGTTGGGCGGGATTGTCGCCCGACTGGGTCTCCATCGCCAGCGCCACCTGCCCTCCGGTCATGCGCGAGTATACGTCGGTGAAGCGGAAGAATGCGCCGGCATCGGTGCTTTCGAGATAAATGAGCGGCCGTCCGGTGGAGCGGCCGCGCAGATCGCCGGTTAATGTCGCCTCGCGGCCGATCTTGGCATTCAACCCGAAGCTGCGAACCTCGCCGGCACGGCGCGACATTTTCAGATCGAGGCCGCGCAACGCTTCGCCGTTGAAGCCGACGACTGCGCCGACTTTCATTTCCAAATCGACGTCGACGACGCGGCGCTTGCTGTTGGGGTTCGAGGACGCCGCGCCGGCGGCCGTTTTGATGAAGCCGCGCCCGTCATATACATCGCCGCGCATGGTCACACGCAGCGCGCCGTCGGTCGCGCGTTCAATTCTGAGGTTGGCGCGATCACCGTCGGCAAAACCGTAGTTCGGAAAGTACGCTGATTGCACCGCGCCCGAGCCGTCGAAATCGATCGTTCCCTTAACCCCGCTGCCGGAACCCTCGATCACCAAATCCTCGATCCGGCTCGCTTGCGCTTTGGAGATCAGTGCAAACGTGGCGCGCGCCGGCTTACCGGTCGGTTTGGCCCAGCCTGGCAGCAGCCCGTCAATCTGCGCCGATGTGAGATCAGCCTCGACGTTGAAGCGGCCTTCCCGATCCGCCGTGGCGGCGACACGGCCGGCAATGCGGATGGGAATCGAGCCGCTTAATGTGTCGCCCATATCGAAGCCGAGATTGGCGCGCGCGGCGTCATCGAGCGTCCCGTTGAGGCGAATCTCGGCGTCGGCATCGCCGTGCGCTTTGCGGTATTCGAGATTAGCCGGTGTGCCGCCGATCTTGACATCGCCCTTGAGCTGAAAGCCTTGCGGGGTCGCGGTCGCCTTCAACAACGCCGCATCGACTTTCTGCCCCATGATCATGTGATCGGCCGAGAAGTTGCTCGCCTCCACGCTGATGGCAAAAGTGGTCGAGCCCGGCGGCGGATCGGCGCGCAGCGGCATGCCGAGACTGACCGTTGCGGTCAAATTGCCGCGCATGACGGCCGGGTCGAACGGTCCGTCGGCAAAGTCGCGCAGGCGATCCATACGGAGAAGCTCGGCGGCCGCCGGTACCGGCCCTTCGAGGTTGAAATGAACGCGCGACGGCGGCGCCTGCGGCGCGGTATCAGGAACCTCAAACACGCCCGTGGAGACCGAAAGCTTACGGCCCGACGGCAAATCGGCGACCGCTTTGCCGATCGACACTACCGCGTCGCGGCCAACGACATGAATGTTAAGGTCGGCGTCGCGCAGTGCCGGCAGGCCGTCGACGGGGCGGATCACGCAGCCGGTCGCCAGGGCGTCGATGGAGAAGCCGTCGTCCGGGACCGGCGGTCCCTCCGGCTTCAGATTCTCCACTGGCGAATTGACGGCAATGACAATGCGTTCAACCGATCCGCTCAAAAGATGTTCGTTGAACCAATCGTGTACTTTGGGAACGATGAAGGCGGGCCACATTCGTTTGAGTGATTCGACCGGCATGCGGGTTCCAGCAAAACCGGCGGCGAGGCGTGGCGCGCCCGTGGACCAATCGAGCGTCCCGGACCAGGCGACGCCCACATTGGTATTGCCCATATCGCCTTCCTCGAAGACGAGGCGCTCTTTCGCCGCGTCGTAGCGTCCACTCACCGCGATCCGGTTGAGCACCAGCGGCTCGCTCGCTGCGCCGGTGCCGCCGAGAACGATGGCGCCGCCGCCGATGCTGAACGACCAAGCCCCCGCGGGCTGCTGCGGCGCCTCGATACGGGCCATTAAAGTGATGCGGTCGGCGCCGGAGAGGATTTGGAGAGGCACCGACAACAGGCGGGTGCCGGCATCCCAATTGAATTTGAATTCGGCGCGATCAATGGCCACGTCGGTATCGCCGTCGCCCAACGAACCGGCATCGGCAACGATCCGGCCGGTCAACACTTGCGGCAAGCCGTCGGGACCGATTTCGCCACTGACGCTCGCCGACAATGGCGTGTCGATTTTCAGGCCCCGATCGTCCAAGCGCGAAGCCAGCAGAAGATCGTTGATGGAAACTTTCCGCGCGTCGAGTTGAAATTTGCGAAAGCCCTGGCGTGTCGGTGTCACCGCTGCCGTCAAAGCCCACGGCCGGGCCGGATTGTCGGACCCGATCGCCACTTCGACGCCACCGCCATTGACCCGCTTGGCACTAAGATTGATGTCGCGGAAGGCCCAATGTTTGCCGGTTCGCTCATCATCGACCGTCAGGTTGCCGTTCTTCAGCCCCAGCCCACCGAGATCGTGACCATCGAGGCCGGTCTCGCCGATACCGTCGATCCACGAAAGCAACGCCGCGAACACGTCGCGCGCACGGTGCGATGGCGCTTGCTGGGCCGGCGTTTGCGCGTTCGGCGCGGCGGCAGGCGCCGGCAGCGATCCCGCGCCATCTTTTTTCTGCGCGGACCGAAGAAGCGCGGCGGCGGCCGATGCCGGCACTGCGGCGGTCGCTATCGGGCGTTTGTCGGCACCGGCGAAAATGGTCACTTGCCCATCGCGCTCGATGCGCACCGCCATTTCCGCACCGACCAGACTCAGACTCTCCGCGCGCATGTGGCCGCTGAGCAGGCTCATTCCGGAAACGTGAACTTCGGCTTTTGGCGCGCTTGCGACCACCGCGCCCAACGCATCGCGGACAACGATATCGCGGATGCGTACCGCTGTGCCGCCGCTCTCGGTCCGCTCGATCTGCGTGCCGCCGACTTCGACGTGATGGCCGCTGCCGAAATTCTCTTCGATGGCCGAAGCGAGCCACGGCGTCACGAGGTCAAGTTGGATTGGCCCACTTGTCAGCCGCCACCACAGCGCCAGACATCCGACGATCAGGACGGCGGCGAAAGCGCCGAGCCCAATCGCGGTGCGCCGAAACAACGTCACGTGACGCGCTAAAAATCCCCAAAGCCCGAACGGGCGCCGAGGTTCGCCGGAACGGCGCGGCTCTTCAATCGCTGGCAAACGCACAGTGCGCCGCAGCCGGACAACCGACCGCCAGCGCGGTGACGAGGCACGCTGCCTGAACTGGTTAGTCATCCCCCGTCGAGTGTCCCCTCGTCCCGGCGCTTAAGGGTCGCCTAAAGGCCATCGACCGGCTTATGCCGCGCACGTATTGTGCAGGCGGAGAATGCCCCTTTGAAAGCGTCGAAAGGAAGGCGCATGGCGCGCGAGCTCGATCCGGGCATGAAGGCTCCGAACTTCAAACTGCCGCGGGATGGCGGCCAAACAACGTCGCTCTCCGATTATGCCGGGCGCAAGCTCGTTCTCTACTTCTATCCGAAAGCCGATACGCCCGGCTGCACCAAGGAAGCGATCGAGTTCTCGCGGCTCAAAGGCGCCTTTGCCAAGGCCGATGCCGACATTCTCGGCGTCTCCGCCGATTCGGTTCCGGTACAAGACAAATTCAAAGCCAAACATCGCCTGTCCGTTGCGCTCGCTTCCGACGAAACGCACCGCATGCTGGAGGCCTATGGCGTCTGGCGCGAAAAAACGATGTACGGCCGGAAGTTTCTCGGAATTGTCCGCACAACTGTCCTGATTGGGCCGGACCAGCGCATTCTCCGAGTGTGGCCCAAGGTTTCCGTCACCGGCCACGCCGACGACGTGCTCGCCGCGGCCGAATCGCTCTGAATCCCGCCGCACGCTCTCGCAAAATCAAACCGGTTTTCGCCCCGGCGAAACGCCGCAAAAGGCCGCGCCCGCGGCGATTTTCCTGAAAATTAACCATACCGCCCTCAAATGCGTTTCCGGTCGAGTATCGACCTCGGGGAGGTCAATGGGGTCGACAGCGTCGCAGCCGCGGTGGAACGCCCGCCATGCCGGGTATAGCCACGAGCCGCAGGAAGTTAGCCGCAGCGCCGGAATTACCATCGCGCATGCAGGGCGGCAGATCCGGTTCGGACCGGTGGCCTTTTGGGTTGCGGTGGGCACCGTCATCATCATGGCCGGCTGGTCGGTCGCCACCGCGACTTATTTTGCCTTCCGCGATGACGTGCTCAAGGAGCTGATGGCACGGCAGGCGGAGCAACAATATGCCTATGAAGACCGTATCGCCGAATTGCGCGCGCGCATCGACCGTACCACCAGCCGCCAGCTCCTCGACCAGGAGCAATTCGAGCAAAAACTCGATGATCTTTTGCGCCGCGAAACTACCCTGGAATCGCGCGCCACTACGCTTGGCGGCCTTTCCGATGCGGGAACGACGGGCGCGGTGCGGCCGAGTGGCCGCATCCCACAGGATTTTTTCGTGAGCAGCCCGCCGGGCCGCGACCGGCGCTCCTCGCTCGATCACGATTCGACGGCCGGGAACCGCAAGAGCGCCAAAGACGTCACTATCGCCGGTCGGCTCGCGCGTGTCGCCTCCTCGCTCGATCACGTCGAGCAGCGCCAGCAGCTCACTCTCGCCCACATGCAAGAGCGTTACGAGGACAAGGCCCGCAAGCTGCGCGGTGTGCTCGCCGATCTCGGACTCCGGCTCGAGGATCGTCCGCCGAGCGGCGGGCCGTTCGTGCCGGTGCGGATGCCGGGAGAAAGTAATGGCTTCGAGCGGACGCTCACTCGCATCAATGTAGCCCGCGCCGAAGCCGAACAGCTAAGCCGCAGCCTCGTTACCGTACCGATCCGCAAGCCCATTGCCGGCGAGATCGATATCACTTCAACCTTTGGCGCGCGTACCGATCCGTTCTTGCGCATTCCCGCCATGCATACCGGCATCGACTTCCGCGGCGAGACCGGCGATCCGATCTTTGCCACGGCGGCGGGCATGGTCACCGCCGCGGGCTGGAGCGGCGGCTATGGCAGAATGGTGGAAGTCGACCACGGCAACGGGCTCGCCACCCGCTACGGCCATCTCTCGCAGATCACGGTCGGAGTCGGCGAGCGGGTGAAAGTCGGACAGGAAGTCGGGCGGATGGGCTCGACCGGCCGCTCGACCGGCCCGCATCTGCACTATGAAACACGCATCGATGGCGAAGCCGTCGATCCGCAAAAATTCCTCGACGCCGGCTCGCGGCTTTACGCGAACAAGGACTAGCGAATAGTCCGTCGCCATTGGGCCGCTGCATACGTTTCCCGGGCGCAGCGCAGCGCGTAGTGGTGCGCGGCAGGCCCGGGACCGAAGCACTCTCGGATTAATTGAGTTAGTAAAGACCCCGGATCAGCGGCGCGCCGATCCGCTTCGCTGTACGCTGCGCCGCGTCCGGGGAACAACTGTGAGGCTACGATGATCCGCGTCCATCATCTCAACAATTCGCGTAGCCAGCGCGTGCTATGGCTGCTGGAAGAAATCGGCGCGCCGTACGAAGTCATCCGCTATCAGCGCAAACCGAACATGCTGGCGCCGAGCGAACTCAAACGCGTGCATCCGCTGGGCAAATCGCCGGTGATCGACGATCACGGCAAAAAGCTCGCCGAGACCGGCTTAATTATCGAATATCTGGTCGAGAGCTACGCGCCGGATTTCGCGCCGCCACGGCAGTCCGATCTCTACTGGCGCTATAAATATTGGCTGCATTATGCGGAGGGATCGCTGATGCCGCCGCTCTTGCTCAAGCTCGTGATTGGCCGACTGGGATTACTGGGGCTACCGGCAAGAAAGTTCGTCGACGCCCAGATCAAGCTGCATCTTGATTTTCTGGAAAGCGAGCTCGGCGCATCGCCGTGGTTTGTTGGCGATAGGTTTTCAGCCGCCGATATCATCCTGAGCTTTCCGCTCGAAGCGGCGACTGCGCGCGGCGGCCTTGACGAGACCCGGCCCAAGCTTTTCGATTTTCTGCGGCGTATCCACGTGCGTCCGGCCTACCAGCGCGCGTTGGAAAAGGGCGGCCCTTATCGTTACGCCTCCTAAACCCGGCGCGCGTGGACACCCGCGCACAAGGCCCGTTAATGGCGCGCTACCGGCCTTGCCGCGGCCTTCTCACAAGCAGCCCGCCATTACTCACCGATAATTTCACCGAACGGCACCCACCGTTTGCCGTCGAACTTCTCGAGCTGCAACTGGTTGAAACCTCGATAGTTCGTTGGGCTGGTATTCACCTTCACGCCCGGCAACAGTAGCGGAAATTCCGCGTCGCGCATGTGTGCGGCCTGATACATCACGTTGTCGCGGCTAAGATTGTCCCCGCATCGTTCGAGCACGTACAACATGAGCTGCGCCAGATTGTATCCGCCCGAAATGAGCAGGTCGCTCGGATCCTTGTCTGGAATGTAGCCTTTCACGAATGCCAGATAGTCTTGCATACCCTTGTCGCTTGCCCACATCGGATCGCCGGGATCCTTGTTCGAAGAGGCGGAAATAATACCGATTGACTTCTCTACGCCCGCGGGCACAAGCGCCGCGGGAATGGAATTGCCCGTGAGTGAAAGAAAGTGAGTGGGCCGCCAATCCAGCTCAAAAGCCTTGCGAATAGCCTGGGCGGCAAATTTTGGCGAGCTGGCGTCGAACAAGACGTTGGCGCCAGCGGCTTTCAAAGAAATAATCTGTGAATCGATGGTGGGGTCGGTCAACTCATAGGATGTTGCCTTGACGATCATGCTTTCCGCTTGGTCGCCGAGGCCCTCCCGCAAGCCCTTGAAATAGTCCTTACCGAGGTCGTCGTTCTGATAAAGCACGGCGATCTTCGCACCCTTGATGTTGTGCAGGATGTATTTGGCGTAGATACGCCCTTCGGTTTCATAGCTCGCGAGCACCCCCATCGACCACGGGTGGCGGACCGGATCGTTGAACCTGCTCGCGCCCGAAACGGCGAAGTGCGGAACGTGTTGTTCGTTGAGATACTCTTGGATTGCGGCATTTGGCGCCGTGCCGAGACTGTCAAAGATGCCCAACACGTTGTCTTGTTCCACGAGTCGGCGCGTCTGCTCGATCGTCTTCGGCGGGCTATAGCCGTCGTCGAGAGAAATCAGCGTGACCTTGCGCCCGTTGATGCCTCCGCGCTCGTTGATCATGCGGACGTAGAGGACTTGAGTCTTGCTGAGCAAATTGCCGTAGGCCGACGCCGGTCCGCTATAGGCCGTGGTTTGTCCGATCTTGATCTCGGTGTCGCTGACGCCGGGACCGTATTGTTTGTCCCCGGCGAACGAGCCGGTTGTCGTTCCTGACACCAGCGCCAGCATCAGCAACGCCGGAAACGGCGTCCTGGAAAACCATTGCATACTCCCCTCCCAATTCGGCTCACCCCCGCTTGCCCCACACACGGCAAAGCCGGGCGGCATTCGTTTGTGCTCGGGTAGAAGACCAGAGATTTTAGGTCAGAGAGATGCCCACCGATGGCACGTGCGCTGCCCTTTATGCCAAGGCTGGGTTTCGGCGACCCTGATTAGGCAGCTCGATGCGAATCTAGCCAAGTCTTTTGATAATGAAAAGCCGCGCCATTCGCCGGCTTCCGTTATGCCTTTAGCGCCGAAGCTTGCGCCGATTGACGGGCGCAGCAGCCCGAAACAAGAGCGTTACTCCACGTCCTCGACTTTTTCCGGCTCACCGCCGAATGCTTTCTGCGCCAGCGCCGCCTCCATGAAGCGGTCGATATCGCCGTCGAGCACCGCGCCGGTATTCGAGGTCGAGGCGCCGGTGCGCAAGTCTTTCACCATCTGATAGGGCTGCAGCACGTAAGAGCGGATCTGGTGGCCCCAGCCGATGTCGGTCTTAGCCGCCTGATCGGCGGCGGCTTTCACCTCGCGCTTTTTCAGCTCGGCCTCGTAGAGTTTTGCGCGCAGCATCTGCCACGCCTGCGAGCGGTTGCGATGCTGCGAGCGGTCGTTCTGGCAAACGACGACGATATTGGTCGGAATGTGGGTGAGCCGAACCGCAGATTCGGTTTTGTTGACGTGCTGTCCGCCGGCGCCGCCGGCGCGCATGGTGTCGACGCGCACGTCGGACTCGTTGATGTCGATGTGGATGCGATCGTCGACGACAGGATAGACCGTGACGCTGGCGAACGATGTGTGGCGCCGAGCGTTGGCATCGAAGGGCGAAATGCGCACGAGGCGATGCACCCCGTTCTCGGTCTTGAGCCAGCCATAGGCGTTGCGGCCCTTGACCTCGATGGTCGCCGATTTGATGCCGGCGCCCTCGCCTTCGGTCTCCTCGATATAGTCGATCTTGTAACCGTGCTGCTCCGCCCAGCGCGCATACATGCGCGACAGCATGCTGGCCCAGTCCTGGCTCTCGGTACCGCCGGCGCCGGCGTGAACCTCGACATAAGCGTCGTTAGCATCGGCTTCGCCCGACAGCAGTGCCTCAAGCTGGCGGCGCGCGACGTCGGCTTGCAGCCGGTGTAAGGCGGCTTCGGCTTCGGCGACGACTGTTGAGTCTTTTTCGGCCTCGCCGAGCTCGATCAGCATCTGCTGATCGTCAAGCTCCTGCTCAATGCGGGCAATCGCTCCGAGTGCATCATCGAGCGACGTGCGCTCCTGCATCAAGCGGCTGGCGCGTTGCGGATCGTTCCATAAATTGGGGTCTTCGGCTTGCCGGTTGAGTTCGGCTAGCCGCGCGCGCGCCTTGTCGACGTCAAAGATGCCTCCTCAGCAGCCCGACCGACTGCCTGATCTCGGCGACGATGTTTTCGATTTCAGCGCCCATGGTGCCCGGGATTTAATGGTTTCCGCGGCCCGATGCAACGCAGGATCGCGGGACCGGCTTTTGACGGACTCGCTACGTCGAGCGCTTGGCGTAAAGCCGCCGAACCAAGTGGCCCTTCCACATCCACAATCCTGACAAGACCATAATTGGAAAAAAGATGAACCGGGTCGGCGGCGCGTAAGTCGGGATGACGTCGAACGGGCTGTAAATATAGCCGACTATTGGAATCGCGCAGATGATGTGAATCCAGCGAATGATCACCCGTTGATTGATGCCTCTCATATTCTCCCGCTCTCCACAGTTGAGCCTACGGGGCGACCAAACGCCGTCACTCGATCCGCGCCAAAACCTGCTCTAGGTTGGCGAAGAATTTCTGCCAGCCATACTTGGCCCCTTGGTAGTTTTGCGGCTGGTCGCGCCGGAAGCCCTTTTGCTCCATGTGCAAATGCGTTCCCGCGGATGTTGGCGTGAGCGTGAAAGTCACCGCGCTCTCCAGGCCCAGCGCCCCCCACGTATAAGAAAGAGTCTTGTTTGGTTCGACGACAACAACCCGACAGTCGATGACGCCATTCCAGTTCGGCTGCGGGTCCATGCGAAGACTGAAATGGTGACCGACCTCGGGCTTGAAGTCGTTCTTCATCAGCCACTCTTCGATCAGATGCGGCTTTGTCAGCGCGCGCCAAATCTTTTCCGGCGGAAAAGGCAGCTCCCGTTCGACAATCACGGAAAGCGTTTCGGCCGGCGGGGTGTTCATTGGTCCATCCTTTTGAGCAGATCTTCGAGGCGGTCGAACCGGTTCTGCCAGAACCCGGTCAGCTGTTTCGTCCAATCGATAAGGGGCGCCAAAGCGCTGAGCTGCGCGCTGTAGTGGGTTTGCCGGCCCTCGGGACGGTCGCGCACCAGGCCGGCCTCTTTCAGGACGCCGAGATGTTTCGAGACGGCCGGTTGCGAAACCCCCGCGCGCGCGGTCAGCGCCGTGACCGTCTGCTCGCCTTCACGGCACAATCGCTCGAACAGCGCGCGACGGGTCGGATCGGCGAGTGTGCGAAAAAGTGTGTCGTGCGTGCCCGGCATGCTTGATCAATAACTCGCTGGTTATTGATTGATGTATAACCGCCGAGCTATGGATCGTCAACTGCGCAAAGCGGAAGACCTAATAAAGCCCGCCGGTGCCGCTTGAGCGGATGGCGCGCTCGGCATCGGGAGATACCGGCAGCGCCATGCTGCCACCCGCGGATTCGGCGCCGACCACCGAATAATTATCGGGCGGCGCGGTACCAGGCTTGAAAGCTTCGAGAATGGCATGCGGATCGCCGGGGCCCGCGCGTATGCCGGTCTTGGCATCGACGCGAATGAGCTTGATGCCCGGCGGCACGCGGAACGGTATCGGCGGCTTATCGGCGAGCGCCACCTTCAGGAAATCCCGCACCACCGGTGCGGCGAGATGGCCGCCGGTGGCGAGGCGGGCGATGTGACGCGGCTTGTCGTAACCCATATAGACGCCGCACACGATGTCCGGCGAATAGCCGATGAACCAAACGTCTTTTTCCTCGTTGGTGGTGCCGGTCTTGCCGGCGATCGGCTTGCCAACATCGCGCACCACGGTCGCGGTACCGCGTTGCACGACGCCTTCCATCATTTCGGTGATCTGATAAGCGGTCATCGGATCAATCACCTGCTGGCGGCGGTCGACCAGCGTAGGTTCGGGCTGGTTCTCCCATTTGTCCGCGTCGCAGCCCTGGCATTCGCGCTGATCGTGCTTGTAGATGGTGTGGCCGTAGCGGTCTTGGATACGGTCGATCAGCGTCGGCTTCACCCGGCGGCCGCCGTTGTCGAGCATCGAGTAGGCGGTCACCATCCGCAGCACCGTGGTTTCGCCAGCGCCCAGCGCGTAGGACAGATAAGGCGGTAGATCGTCATAGACGCCGAACCGCTTGGCGTATTCGGCGATCAGCGGCATGCCGATGTCCTGGGCGAGCCGCACCGTCATCACGTTACGCGATTGTTCGAGGCCGAAGCGTAAGGTCGAAGGCCCGAAGAACTTGCCGCCGTAGTTTTCCGGTTTCCAGATGGCGCCGCCGGCGCCGGTATCGACTTCGATCGGAGCATCGAGCACGACGCTCGAAGGCGTGTAGCCATTATCGATGGCGGCGGCATAAACCAGCGGCTTGAACGACGAGCCCGGCTGACGCAGCGCCTGCGTCGCACGGTTGAACTGGCTCTGGTCGTAGGAAAAACCGCCCACCATCGCCAGAACGCGGCCGGTACGCGGATCCATCACCACCATGGCGCCGGAGATTTCCGGCAATTGGCGCAGGCGAAACTGGCCTTGTTCAGGCAGCGGATCGACATAGACCACGTCGCCGGGCGAAAGGATTTGGGTCACGCGGGCGGTTTGCTTCGGCGGCGAATTGGCGGGCTTCGCCCATTTGACGCCGTCGAGCGGAATGATGCCGACTTGACGATCCTTGCCCACTGCGCCGCCGGGATCGCGCGCCGGCTGCAAGCCGATGCGGGCCGACTGGTCGTTGACCTCGAGCACGACGGCAAGCCGCCACGGATCGATGTCCGACAGCGACTTCACTTCAGCCAGCTTCAAGCCCCAATCGCCGTCAACCGCAATTTTGGTCACCGGACCGCGCCAACCCTGGGTCTCGTCGAAGTTGACGAGCCCGTTGATCATGGTCTTGCGCGCCAGCACCTGCATTTTCGGATCAAGCGTCGTGCGCACCGACAGGCCGCCCTCGTAAAGTTTCTTCTCTCCGTAATTCTCGAAGACGTAGCGTCGCACCTCTTCGGCGAAATATTCGGCGGCAAAGGTATGCGCGCCGGTCGGGCGCACGGCGACCGCAAGTGGCTCTTTCTTGGCCTTCTCACCGGCGTCGGCGGTGATGTAACCGTCTTCCGTCATGCGATCGATGACGTAATTGCGCCGCGCAATCGCTTCGTCGCGGTGACGAAACGGATTGTAATTGTTCGGCCCCTTCGGCAACGCCGCGAGGTATGCGGCCTCGGCAATCGTCAGTTCGTGCACCGACTTGTCGAAATACAGTAGCGAAGCAGCGGCAACGCCGTAGGCGCCGAGGCCCAGATAAATCTGATTGAGATAGAGTTCGAGAATCTTGTCCTTCGAATAGGTGCGCTCCATGCGCAGCGCCAATAGCGCTTCCTTGATCTTGCGCGTCACCGAGACTTCGTTGGTGAGGAGGAAATTTTTCGCCACCTGCTGGGTGATGGTCGAGGCGCCTTGCGGGCGGCGGCCGCGGCCGAAATTCTGCGCGTAAAGGTAAGCCGCGCGCGCGATGCCGGTCACGTCAACGCCGGGATGCGAGTAAAAACTTTTATCCTCCGCCGCGATGAAGGCGTTGGTCACGAGCTTGGGAACCGCTTGGATGGGCAAATAGAGCCGGCGTTCGTTGGCGTATTCGGCAAGCAGCGAGCCATCGGCGGCGTGAACGCGCGTCATCACCGGCGGCTCGTAATTCTGAAGCTGAGAATAATCCGGCAAGTCTTTGGAGTAATGCCACAAAACGCCGGCTACCCCGCAGATCAATGCGAGAAAGATGATGGTTCCGGCCGTGAACAGGAAGCCGAGGAAGCGGACCAAGAGTTTCATCGCCGGCGCCCCGCCGCCATCGCGCCCTGCCCCGGCCGCGTCATAGTCCGCCCATGCGCAAATGCGCGCTCGCGCGCGCTCGGCTTCAAACCCCCGCAACCCCTGGTCCGCATCGCGTTTCGTCGCCCGGTTTTTTGTTCAAACTGAGGCCGTTATCGGCCCTGGTAGAGCGGATTTGACATTGGCATTTACCCATCCGCCAGTCGCGGTGCGAATGTCAAATCCAAAGCTCCACGAGAACTAATATTTGCTGGTGGTCCTTTGATTCTAACATTCGCACGAGAGCGCGCCGAAACGGGGTGCGAATGTTAGAATCGGACCACTGGCACGCCACAAGAGTCGGAGTGTTAATTTGCGCCGGCCCGGGCGCCTGCAACGTGGGTGGTGAAGTAGGAATCGATCGCCTGCGCGATCATGTCCGCAGTCCGGTTTTGCCAGGCATCGGAAAGCAGCGACTGCAAGTCGGCGTGGTTGGAGACGTAGCCGAGCTCGATCAGCACCGAGGGGATGTCGGGGGCGCGCAGCACGCGAAATCCGGCCGATTTCAGCGGCTCCTTGTGCAGCCGCGTTACGGTCTTCAGGTCGGCCAAGACTTTGCGCGCGAATTGCAAGGAAAAGCCCTTGGTCTCGCGCTCTGCCAGATCAAGCAGGATTCCGGCGACGTCTTCGGGCTCGGTCTTAAGGTTGACGCCGGCAATGATATCGGCGCGGTTTTCCTGTTCGGCGAGCTGCGCCGCCTCTGAATCGGAGGCCGTATCGGAAAGCGTATAGACACTGGCGCCCTGGGCGTCGCCTTCGCGGCGCGGCAGCGCGTCGGCGTGAATCGAAACAAACAGCGCGGCGCTCGCACTACGCGCGAAACGCACCCGGTCGGCCAGCGGTACGAAAGTGTCGTCGGTGCGGGTCATGAGGACGCGGTACTTGCCGGCTCTCTCGATTCGCTGGCGCAGCCGTTCGGCCACTTTGAGCACGATGTCCTTTTCCGTCTCGCCATTCGGACCTTTAGTGCCGGTATCGATACCGCCGTGGCCCGGATCGAGAACGACCAGCGACCGCGTATCGCCCGATGCGGCGGCAGGAACGGATGGCGTGGCATCGGCCCGCGCCGGCCGGGTGTCGAGTTCGGCGCGGCGCAAGAAACTGTCGCGATCGGTACTTGCAAGTTCAAACGATAGGCGCGCCGGTCCGCCCGGCGCCGTTTCGGTAACGGACGCGGCTTCGATGCGCGCGGGCTTGGTCAAATCGAAAACGATTCGCGAACCGCCGGCCATTACCAGGCCGAAGCGAAACGCCTTGACCAGGCCACGGCCAACATCGCCCGTTTTCGGCGGCAGGCGAAACGTCACCTGCGGCAAATCGATCACCACGCGATAAGGATCGGCGAGCGTGAACGCACGCAATTCGGTCTTGCGGCTAAGTTCCACAACGAAGTGGGTCTGCGAATCGTCGCCGCCGAGACGGGCGTCCGTGGCCACCGGGAACGAATCGGCCGCCGCGGCGGCACCCTCCGCCGGCGCTTCGGCCGCGGTAGCGGCCGTAACAAAAAGGAACGATAAGGCGGCCCATTTCACGGCCCGAAAACGCATCGGTCCCACCCCTTTACGCCCGTCTTACTGCATTAGGGACGCGTGGTTAACCCAAACTTAAATACCCATATGAGGGATGTGGAACATGGTGACGGCCGGTAGGCCGTACCCATAAATCCCACAGGCGGCTTGCCAATTCCGCAGGCACGGCCTTATGAAGGACATGCTGACGGTCATGGGTCCGGTTGCACCCCGTCAGGCATCTGGTGCGGCACCGCCGCAACAATCCCGCGCATCAGCGGGAGCGCTGCTCGCAATCCGCTTCGGCGCGCCAAATGTGGCGCCGACCGCTTCGGATGATAAGCGCCAGATGCCGAAAGGAAGAGGTTAAGCCGGACCCGCGGCGCGGCGTGCGCAAGCAGCAGAAGCTGCCCCAGCGAGCCGCCGAAAGCCGCCAGCTTGGAACCATCGCGGCGGCGAAAGCGCCGCGGTCCACGACGGGCCTGGAGTTCATGTTAGAGGCGCGACACCTTCGATCGGACTGGCACGGCGACGCCGCTACGGCGCGCGCCGGGACGCTTGAGCCTTTCCGTTCGTCGCGCTGGGTGTCCCCCATCCGTTTTCATCAACACATGCGCGGATCGCGCGACCTTCTCGCCCCAGCGGCGCGGAGCGCCCGGTCAGCCTTCCTTCACGAGATTTGCAATGGCCAACAAAATGCTCATCGACGCCGCCCATCCGGAGGAGACCCGGGTGGTGGTGCTGCGTGGCACCCGCGTCGAAGAATTCGACTTCGAATCCGCAAACCGTAAGCAACTACGAGGCAATATCTATCTGGCCAAGGTGACGCGTGTCGAGCCGTCACTGCAGGCGGCCTTCGTCGACTACGGCGGCAACCGTCACGGCTTCCTCGCCTTCAGCGAAATCCATCCCGACTACTATCAAATCCCGGTCGCCGACCGGCAGGCGCTGATCGACGAAGAGGGCCGCGCGCAACGCGCCGCGGAAGACGAGGCCGACCGGCGTTCGCGGCGGCATCGCGGGCACGATAAGACGCGCGCCGCGCGCCGCGGCGACGACGCGGTCCACGGCGAAGCGGCGCGCGCCGACGAACATAACGAACATGATGCGGCAGCCGACGAACACGGCGAAGACCACGGTGATGAGCCGGCAGGCGACGAGACGACCGAAGATGAAGCCGGCGTCGAAGCCGAGGACACCGAAGGACCGACCGTTCCCGAGTCAGTAGGTGAAATCGAGCACGAGCAAGGCCTGGCCTCCGAGCATGAGCCTGACCACGCCGGCGCTAACGAAAGCGAATCCGAACCCGGCACGCTGCCGATCGTCCAAGCGCCGGATGGCGCCGAAGCGAACGAAGTCGCAGCCCCCCTCGCGCCGGCAGCGGACAGTGACGAAGTCTCCGGCAGCGCCGACGCCAGCGCCATCACCGAGACGTCCGACCACACCGGCGGCGGCGACAACGGCCACGGCGCTCCCGAAGAAGTGGGTGAAGCCGACGAAGTCGTTGAATCGGTCGGCGGCGCCGACGCGCTGGAGGAAGTCCCGGATCGCGCGCCGCGCTACCGGCGCCAATATAAAATCCAGGAAGTGATCAAGCGCCGGCAAGTCATGCTGGTGCAGGTGGTCAAAGAGGAACGCGGCACCAAGGGCGCGGCACTCACGACGTATCTGTCGCTCGCCGGACGCTACTCGGTATTGATGCCGAATACCGCGCGCGGCGGCGGCATCAGCCGCAAGATCACCAGTGGCGAGGACCGCTCGCGGCTTAAGGAAATCGCGCAAGAGCTTGAAGTGCCCGAAGGCATGGGCGTGATCGTGCGCACCGCCGGAGCGGCCCGCAGCAAGATCGAGATCAAGCGCGACTTCGAATATCTGCTGCGGCTGTGGGAAACCGTTCGCGATCTCACCCTGAAATCGACCGCGCCCAAACTCGTCTACGAGGAGGGCTCGCTGGTCAAACGCTCGATCCGCGACCTCTATTCCAAAGATATCGACGAAGTGATCGTTGCGGGGTCGGAGGCCTACGAGGAGGCCAAGGACTTCATGCGCATGCTCATGCCGAGCCATGCCAAGAACGTGAAGCTTTATGCGGATGGCCAGCCGCTGCTGTCCCGCTACGGCGTCGAGAACCAGCTCGACGGCATGTTCTCGCCCACCGTGCAATTGCGCTCGGGCGGCTACATCGTGCTCAACCAGGCCGAGGCGCTGGTCGCGATCGACGTCAATTCCGGCCGCGCGACGCGCGAACATCACATCGAGGACACCGCGCTTAAGACCAATTTGGAGGCCGCCGACGAAATCGCGCGCCAGCTGCGCTTGCGCGATCTTGCGGGCCTCATCGTCATCGACTTCATCGATATGGACGAAAAGCGCAACAACCGCAGCGTCGAACGCCGGCTGAAAGACTGCCTCAAACAGGATCGGGCACGAATCCAGGTCGGCCGCATTTCGCATTTCGGCCTGTTGGAAATGTCGCGCCAGCGCATTCGCACCAGCGTGCTCGAGAGCTCGACGGAGAAATGTCCGTATTGCGGCGGCAGCGGGCATGTCCGTTCGGTCTCTTCCCTGGCGCTGCAAGTGCTCCGCGCGCTTGAAGAACAGCTGATGAAGGGCGCCACGCACAATCTCATCGCGCGCACGCGCCGCGATGTCGCGCTGTACGTCCTCAACCATAAGCGCGCGCATTTGCGGGCATTGGAAGAGCGCTTCGCCATCGTCATCACCATCAACGCCGACGATACGCTCGTTGCCCCGCAGGCCTTTGTCATCGACCGCGGCGAGCAGGTGCACACGGTTGAGGCGGCGAAGGCGCTGGCCGAACGGGCGGAAAGCCAAACCGCGCCGCTCGAGGACGAAGACGAACTCGAAGACCCCGAGGCGATCGAAGCGGTCGACGGCGAGGAGGATGAAACTCCGGTCGCCATCGAACCGGCCGAGGGCGGCGTCCGGCGGCGACGGCGACGGCGGCGGCGCGGCGGGCGCAACGGCGGCGAAGCCGGCGCGCATGATCAACCACCACACCGCGACGACGTTGCCGCGGCGGCCGAGCCGGAAGGCGAAGGCTTCGCCGATTCGTCCACGGACGATGCCACCGAAGACGCCGGTGAAAGCAATGCGGGAAATGGCGGACCGCAGCGCGACGGCGGGCGGCGGCGGCGGCGAGGCCGACGCGGCGGCCGGCGCAACCGGATGGACCGCGATCAAGTCGCGCCGACCTTGCACGACAATGACTCGTCAGAACCGCAACACGCGCAAAATGCCGCCGAGGATTTTTCCGCGGCGGCTTCAGCCGAGCCGAGCGTGATGGACGCGGTTGCCGCGCACGAGACCACATTGCCGCCGGCATCGGCTGCGCCCGAGTTTACGCAGTCGCAGGCGGCACAGCCGCAAGCGGCCGCCTCGATTGCTCCACCGGAAGAACCCGCGCCACGCCGCCGCTCCACGGTGCGCGAGCCGGCGCCGAGCGCCGGCAATGCGGAAACCTCGCCGGCGACGCCGCCGCCGCCCGCCGCCGCGCCGCAACCCGTGATCACCGAAGTCGGCGATGACGAAAGTGCGGAACAACCGCGCCGCAGAGGCTGGTGGTCGCGCCGCTTCGCCGGCGGCTGAGCATCGCGCCATGAGGAGCGGCTGGGTCGAGAGTGACGCCGAAGCGCTGGTTGCGCGCGGCGCCAAATCCGGTATCGGGCCCGACCTGGCACTGCTCATTTACGCGACGCGGCTGCTCGGCCGCGATTGCAAGCTCGTCTTGCACGGCGGCGGCAATACGTCGCTGAAGGCGAAGACACCCGACGTGCTCGGCGAGGAAACCGAAGTCATTTACATCAAGGCCAGTGGCGCCGACATGGCCGAGATTGAGCCGGCCGGTCTACCGGCGGTGCGCCTCTTACCGCTTCGGGCGCTGCGCGCCCGCGACGCCATGCCCGACCAGGAGCTCATCGCCTTCGAGCGCGCCAATCTGATCGATCCCGCAGCGCCAAATCCATCCGTCGAAATCATGTTGCACGCGTTCTTGCCGCAGAAATTTGTGGCGCACACCCACGCGCGCGCGGTCTTAAGCGTCATCGATCAGCCGGACGGCGAACAAAAATGCGCTGACGCTTTCAGCGGCCGGCTTGCTTTCGTGCCTTACCTTATGCCGGGCTTCGGGCTCGCCAAAAAAGCCATCGAGGTGTTCGAACGGACAAAACCGAGCGACGGGCTCATCTTGGGGAAGCACGGCATTGTCACCTTCGGCGCCGACGCGCGCGAGGCTTACGAGCGCATGATCGAGATGGTGACGCTCGCCGAGGACTTTCTCGACCGCAACGCCAAGAAACGGATCATTGTCACGCGCTGGCGGGACCCCGAACCACTTGCGGCCGTTGCGCCAATCGTGCGCGGCGTTTGTAGCCAACAAGACGAAAAGGTCGAAGGCGCTTGGCGGCGGCCGGTGCTGGAGTTTCGCGGCAACGGTACGGTGTTGAGTCTGTTGCAATCGGACTTAGCCCGATTGAGCGAAGGCGGCGTTGTCACGCCGGACCACACCATCCGCACCAAAAACTGGCCGCTGGTGCTACCGCCCGCCGAGCTGGGCAAATTAGCCGACTTCGAGAAAGCGGCGCGGGACGCCGCGGAAAAATTTGTTGCGCGCTACCGCGACTATTTTGCGCGGCACAACAAGCGCGTTGGCGGCGGCAAAATCGAACTCGATCCCCTGCCCCGCGTCGTGCTGGCGCCGGGATTAGGTCTGTTCGGCCTCGGCCAAACCAAACAAGACGCCGTGATCGCCGCCGATATCGCCGAGGAATGGATGGCGGTCGTGAGCAACGCCGAATGCACCGGCAGCTTCGAAGCGATGTCCGAGGCCGACATGTTCGACATGGAATACTGGCCGCTCGAGCAGGCAAAACTCGGCGCGCGCACCGCGCCGCCGCTCGCCGGCCAGATCGCCGTCGTCACCGGCGCCGGCGGCGCCATCGGCCGCGCCACCGCAAAGGCATTCGCCGCGGCCGGCGCGGAAGTCGCCGCACTCGATATCGACTTCGCCGCGGCGAGCGAAGCAGCCGAAGCGATTGGTCCCTACGCGGTTGCCATCGAATGCGACGTGACCGCGGCTTCGTCGGTGCGAGCGGCGTTCGATCGGGTAGCTGAGACTTTCGGCGGCCTCGATATTCTCGTCGGCAATGCCGGCGCCGCCTGGCAAGGCCGCATCGGCGAGGTCGACGAAGATATTCTGCGCCGGAGCTTTGAATTGAATTTCTACGGCCAGCAACGCGCCGCGCAGGCGGCGATCAAGATCATGCTGGCGCAAAAAACCGGCGGCTGCCTCCTCTTCAACGTCTCCAAACAGGCGGTCAATCCGGGCGCGAATTTCGGCCCCTACGGCATTCCCAAGGCGGCGCTGATGGCGCTGATGCGCCAATACGCGCTCGACTATGGCGGCGACGGCATCCGCGCCAACGCCGTCAACGCCGACCGCATTCGTTCCGGCTTACTGACGGAGGACTTCATTAAAGAGCGCGCCAGGGCGCGCGGCGTGTCGGAGCAGGATTATATGACCGGCAACCTGCTCGGCCGCGAAGTGACCGCCGACGACGTGGCGCAAGCCTTCGTGCATTTGGCACTTGAGCTGAAAACCACCGCCAGCGTCGCGACGGTGGACGGCGGCAACATCGCCGCCGCCATGCGCTAAAGCGCGGTCAGGCCCGCTTGCGCTTCTTCAGTTCGAACGACAAGCCGACCAGCATGCAGCCGAAAAACACCGCATACCAGGCGATCGTCCAAATCAGCGCGAGCGCGCCGGTTCCGGGCCAAGCTAGGAGTACGACCCCGAAGGCAATCGAGAAGAGGCCGCTCAAGATCAGCCACCACTCGTTGTTGATGACGTCGCGCAGGCGGAGGGCGGCAAAGAGCTGAAGCACGCCGATAATGATCGCCCATACCGCGATGAACACCAGCAAAATAAGGGCGGTCATCCCGGTGTAGGCAAACGCGATGATGCCGGCGAGAATACCGACCGCGCCGCTCAAGCCCAGCCACCAGCGCGGACCGGCATCGACGCCGCGTGCGCTGAAAGCCGCCCCTATCGCGATAATCCCGTCGGCAAGCGCGTAAACGCCC
>DAIUEQ010000024.1:0-27598 GCA_036845025.1 Xanthobacteraceae bacterium
AAATTCTGGTGCTGCCGGTCAGGATTGAACTGACGACCTCTCCCTTACCAAGGGAGTGCTCTACCACTGAGCTACGGCAGCGATCGCCGGTGAAATGGGAGACCGAGACGATGCATTGCCGGTAAGCGCCGACAATTGCCGGCGCAGTATTAGAACTCTGAGGCGAGCTTATCCAGCCCCATAACATGGGCGAGATTGCGCACTTCGCTCTTTTGCTCCTCGGAGAAGCTCATGATCAGCGGCACCGCCGCCGATTTGAGCCCCTGGACCGCGTCACTGTCCGGATCTAGCGCGGCCAAATCCGCCCCGCGATCATCGCTGTGCCGACGCGCGACTTGCGCCTTGGCGTAGGCAATGTTGCGCAAGGCCGCCTCGACCGCCGGCCACATGCTTTCCTGGTCCGGCGTCAAGTGCAGCCGCGTTCTTATGCTGGCGATTTGGGCGTCGTTGAGGAGGAAGCCCGGCCGGCCGCCGCGTCGGGAAGTAGCGTCAGCTTCGGCTTTCGGCGCGGGGCGCGCAGCGTTGGCCGTGGCCACCTTCGCTTCCCTCTTTGCCGGAACGGCAAGCGCGACCGGAATAGCCCGGACCGGCGTGGTCTCGGAGGCCGATGGGGAAACCGTTATTGCTGGCGATGCCGGTTGCGGTTGGGACGGAACTAGATGCGGACGCGTGTCGGGAAACATCGGCTCAGGACTAAAAAGCGCCAGATCTTTGTCCCCCAATATCATCGGGGGGGCGCCGACAGCCTTCACCGCGATTGGCTGATCGAGATCTGCTTCGGGGAACCGGAGCGCCACGTTCGCCGACGGAGAAAGATCGGCGGCTCTGGATTTGATTGCCTGCCAATTGCCCAGCAAAAAACCGGCAAAGATTGCAAAGCCAATGCCCAGCCAAAGGCCGGGTCTTACCGCACGCACGCGCCACATCACCAAGCCCCTCCCCGCGAATACAGGGTAAGCATTTCCTTTCAAATGAGGCTTAATTTATGACTATGTCGGGGATTTTTCTCGGCGGATCAATAACGCCGCCGGGCGTTTGGAACTAAAAAGGCCCGGCGTCACCGCCGGGCCGATTTACATTCAGGTCGCTACTGGAAAGTTATCGGGTCAAGCCGCCTCATCTTCGACGACGGCTTCTTCCTCGGCTTCCGCGACCTCAGGCTTCGGACCGCGATGCGGGCCCTTGGCCAGCATGCCCTCGATTTCCTTGATCGCTTCGGTCTCGGTAATCCGTTGCACGGCCGAGACTTCGCGCGCGAGCCGGTCGATCGCCGCCTCGTAGAGTTGCCGCTCGGAATAGGATTGCTCGGGCTGCGACTCCGACCGGAAAAGATCGCGTACCACCTCGGCGATCGCCACGATGTCGCCGGAATTGATCTTGGCTTCGTATTCCTGCGCCCGGCGTGACCACATCGTCCGCTTGATGCGGGCACGTCCCTTAAGCGTCTCGAGCGCCCGCTTGACGATGGGCGTCTCAGCAAGCTTGCGCATGCCAACCGAAGCGATTTTCGATGTCGGCACCCTCAGCGTCATCTTGTCCTTGACGAAGGTGATGACGAAAAGCTCAAGCCGCGCCCCCGCGATTTCCTGCTCCTCGATCGACACAATTTGGCCCACGCCGTGGGCCGGATAAACGATGAACTCGCTGGTCTTGAAGCCTTGTCGCTGAGTCGTCTTCTTCGCATTCATTCCCAAAGTTGCTCCTTCCGCCTCGGGCTTGCGCCGATTGACGGGTTTCGCCGCGGCCGCCGTTGCCCGCACAGGCCGGCGCGTCGACTGTGATGGCCGCCGGCTGGGGCCGGAGGCCGGTTTTTTTATCTTCCGGCGCATACCGGTCGGGCTTTTCTTCGTACGATGACGATGACGAGTTTTCTCTGCCACTGCTCTCGCGTGGGTCTCACGCCTCTTTTGACGGTTCCTCGAAAACACCCCCTGAAAAATATGCTCCCGTCACGCGCGGGAGCCTTTTGGGGGAGTTATTCATTTCACGGCGCGTTTATAACACATTTTCGGCCAAAATCAAAGCGTTACGGCATTGCAAAAACGTCGCATTGCTGGGAAAGTTAAGGCCGATAACTAAGAGTTGAATTAGTCGCCGGTGCCCGGATTCGGCGAGAAATACTGCTCGAATTTCCCGCTAACGCCCTCAAATTCCTTGGCGTCGGCGGGGGGCTCCTTCTTGGCGGTGATATTCGGCCACGACTTGGCGAATTCCGCGTTCACGCTCAACCACTTCTCCACCCCGGGCTCGGTATCCGGCTTAATCGCGTCAACCGGGCATTCCGGCTCGCAAACGCCGCAATCGATGCACTCGTCGGGGTGAATGACCAACATATTCTCGCCCTCGTAGAAGCAATCCACGGGGCACACTTCGACACAGTCCATGTATTTGCATTTGATGCAATTATCGTTGACGATGTAAGTCATCCGCTCACTCTGGACCTTGTTTTTCGGGCCATGCTCCTATCGCAGGGCTTATTGGCGCGCAAGTTGAGCCGTGCGGACGGCCCCACCACTCGAGAACGCCAGCTCCTCATATAGGGTTGCGCCGGTGACGGCCGGACCCCGCCGCTCGACAAATCCTTGCACTTTGAGCACGCGGACCCTGTGTTGAAGGGCGACGGTAATCACGTCGCCGATGCGCACGGCGCGGCTTGCCGCCCGGACCCGCTGTCCATTCACCCGCACATAGCCGGAATCGACAAGGGCCGCAGCGGCACCGCGGGTGCGAGCAAGGCGCGCGTGCCAAAGCCATCTGTCAATCCGCTGACCCTCCCTAGTGGAGCGGATTTGACATTCGCTACCCACCGGACCGCGGCCTCGTGAAGCGAACGTCAAATCCAAAGCTCCACTAGCATTGATATTTGCTAGTGGCCCTTTGATTCGAACATTCGCATGCGAACCTGCCGAGACGGGATGCGAACGTTAGAATCGGGCCACTAGGTGCCTGCACTTTCAGCGGCGCTCCTTTGCGTCAGCTTCAAGCTGCGCTTTGAGCGCCGCCAGCTTGGCGAAAGGTGAATTCGGATCCGCCGCTTTCTCGCGCGCTTCGCGCCGTTCCGAGCGATAACGGTCGTGACGTGGCGGGCGCGCGCCCTGTCGTTCGTGGCGCTCGGGCCGCTCGTGGCGCTGCTGTTCGGCGCCTTGCCGGCGGCGATCTCTACGATGCGGCCGGCGCGCCGCCTCGGCGCCATTTTGTTCGGCAGCCTTGGGCTGTTCGCCCTCGGCGGGAGCAGCAGAAGGCGCGGCGCTTTCGCTGCTGACGGTTTCGACCGCGCCGCTGCGCCTGTGGGCACCTTCGCCTCGTGCTGCGCCATGGCGCGCATGGCGATGCTCGCCTCGGGGACGGCGGCGTCCCTCCGGGCGGCCTGGCCGCCAGACCTCGATCAATTCCGGTTCGGCTGGCGGCGCGGCCGTCGCCGAGCCTGTTTCAGCGGGCAACGCGACGTGTGCCGGAGGTAGCGACGCGGTTTCGGTGTGTTCGATAGCCGCGCTTGGCGGCGGCTCAAACTCGACGATTGGGTCCGCGGCGAGTTCAGTCGGAGCGATCGACTCCGCGGGCGTCCCAACGATTTCGGAAACGTGTACTTCCTGAGAGGTCAACTCAGAAGGCGTCTCGGCGACTTCGGAAGCCCCAACTTCCTCGCCGCGCGGCGCGGCTTCCTCGTTACTCGGCGTCGTCTCGACAGGCGGCGCGCTTTCCAAAGAAGTTTCGGCGTGGATCGCCGGCGGCTCCGCTGGAGCATCTGTGGCTTGCTGTTGCGTCTCGCCCTCCGGCGCGGCGGCAACCGCGGCGGCCAGCGGCTCGGCAGCTTCAGGCGGTTTCGGCCGTCGCTCCACGCGATAGCCCAGCGAACGCAACACCGAGGCAAAATCTTCGCCGGAAGCGCCGATGAGCGACGTCATGGTGTTGACCACGGTAAAGCCGCCACCGGCAATCGCACCCAGCGGCTTTTGTCCCGTGACGCCTTCACGCCATGCGAGCGCCGGGCGGATCAAATCGGCAAGGCGTTCCAGAATATCGACACGCACCGCGCGCTCGCCGCATACCCGATAGCCGGCAACGCGGTAGAGGCCACTGTCGATTTGCCGATTGACCGGAGAAGACGTGCGGCCAGAGCCTGCGAGGTGCAACAAATCGTCAAGCCCGGCGCTCTCGGGGCCGTCATGCGTCAGCGCCCACAATTGCGCGGCCAGAGCGCGTGGCGCGGGCTTCAAAAGGAGCGGAAGGTAGATGTTGTAAGCACCAAAGCGCACGCCGTATTTGCGCAGGCTCGCGCGATCCGGCTGCGGCAATCCTTTGACTTCCTCGGCGACCTTCACCCGATCGAGCACGCCGAGCGCTTCGACAATCTGGAAAGCGATCCCCCGGGCGATACCGCTGATGTCGGCCGCCGCCGCAAGTCCGAACAAGGGCCCGAGCAACCTTTCAATGTACGACTTGACCCATTTATCGAGCCGGGCCTCGACCGCTTCGCGCGGCGCGCCGGTCAAATGTTCGTCGGCAATAATGCGCACGCGTGGGCGCAAAGGCTCCTCGCCGGCGACGAGCTTGCCGACGGCGGCGCCATTCCAGCGGATAGCGCCGTCGGCGGCGAGGATGATTTGCCGGTCGGGAACTTCCGCGAGCTTGGTGGCGCGGTTCGCGATCTCGCCGGCGAGAGCTTTCTGCGCCGCGTTTTGCAGCGCTTTTGCTTCCGATCCACCCGATGAAGCGTCCGGCACGAAGATGAAGCCGTCGAGGCGGCCGATGACGTGGCCTTCCACCTCCACTTCGCCGGTCTTGCTCATAGCCGGCTCGAGCACCGCGTTTTCGCGGAGCCGGCGCATCAGCGTACTGGTACGCCGGTCGACGAAGCGCTCGGTGAGCCGCTCGTGCAGCGCGTCGGAGAGTTTGTCTTCGATACCGCGCGTGACGCCCTGCCAGTGTTCGGGATCGCTTAGCCAATCGCGCCGATTGGCGACAAACGTCCAGGTCCTGATGTGGGCAATGCGATTAGAAAGCGTGTCGATATCACCGTCGTCCCGGTCGGCGAGCGCTACTTGCTCGGAGAACCAGTCGGTCGGAAGGGCGCCTTTGCGCTGGAGGTGCGAGTAGAGCGTAACCGCGAGTTCGGCGTGCGTTGCCGGCGCGATTTTTCGGTAATCAGGAACTTGGCAGACTTCCCACAACCGCTCGACGTCGGTTTGCGTGCCGGTGACGGAGCGGACTTCGTCGTCGCGCGCGGCGTGGTCGAGGACAAGCACATCTTCGGCGACGGGCGCCCGCGTCATCGTCGCCTCAGTCGGCACCGTGGCGAGCGTCGCTTGCAATGCGCCGATCGAGGAAAAATCGAGATCCGTGTTGCGCCATTGCACAATCTTGACCGGCTCGAAGTTGTGGGACTCGAGCGCTTGCGCCACCTCGTTCTCAAACGGCGGACATCGTCCGGTCGTGCCGAAGGTGCCGTCGCGCGTGGCGCGGCCGGCGCGACCGGCGATCTGGGCAAGCTCCGCCGGATTGAGCTTGCGAAACTGATAGCCGTCGAACTTGCGGTCGGCGGCAAACGCGACATGGTCGACATCGAGATTAAGACCCATGCCGATGGCGTCGGTCGCTACCATGTAGTCGACTTCGCCGGCCTGGTAGAGCGCAACCTGCGCGTTGCGCGTGCGCGGCGACAATGCGCCGAGGACGACAGCCGCGCCACCGCTCTGGCGTCGAATGAGCTCGGCGATCGCGTAAACTTCCTCCGCCGAGAACGCGACGATCGCCGAACGGCGCGGCAGCCGCGTCAGCTTCTTCTCCCCGGCAAAGGTCAGTTGCGAGAGCCTCGGGCGGCTGACAATACTGACGCCGGGCAAGAGCCGCTCGATGATCGGCCGCATGGTCGCGGCGCCAAGCACCAACGTCTCTTCGCGGCCACGCCGATGCAAAATCCGGTCGGTAAAGACGTGGCCCCTATCGAAATCCGCCGCGAGCTGAATTTCATCGACGGCAAGGAAGGCGACGTCGAGATCGGACGGCATGGCCTCGACCGTAGCCACCCAAAACCGCGGATTCGGCGGCTTGATCTTCTCCTCGCCGGTCACTAGCGCGACCGCGTCCGCGCCGACCCTTTCCACCGCCCGATTGTAAACTTCGCGCGCCAATAGCCGCAGCGGCAGACCGATCAGCCCGGACGAGTGCGCCAGCATCCGCTCCAGCGCGAGATGGGTCTTGCCGGTATTGGTGGGCCCGAGCACGGCGGTCACGCCAGCGCCGCGGCCGCGCTGCTCGCGGTTGATAGAAGGACTAAAGGAGATCGGCATCAGGGGCCTGATTCACGCCAGGAATTACGCAAAGTCGGCTGCATCTGTATCACAACAACACGCCGGGAAGTCCTGTGTTTAAGATGTGGAACGAGTCTCGAACGAATCGCGGCCGAATCGGCGACTCGCGCCTTGTTCGGCTTCGTTCACCGCGACATATGGCGGCGGCACAGTTGCAAAGTACCAGATCGAGTGGCGAGCGCAGTTCCGGCAATCGACAATTCGTCCAAAATCTTAACGCGCCCGCGGACCGCAGAACTTTCGGGGAGTCAAGAGCCACCGTCCTGTGGATAATGGGGAAGAGGAAGTCCAAGCGTCGCATGGGATTCTTGCGCGGCTATGACACGAAGCAGGCCCAACGACGAACAACATCGCGTCCATTTGTTCGCGCCTCGGCATTCATTGCAGTTTCGTATTCGCCGCGGCTTGTGGCGGTTTTGCAACCGTGACGAATTGCGTCGCCTCCAGCGTGCCAACCCCAACCGGTGTCGGCAGCGAGAACCGAAATGGCACCAGGACGCGGGTACCGGCGATCGGCGCCATCCAGGCTTCGGCGTCGCGGATGGAAGCGAGGTACTTCATGGTGGTGGAATTCGGCAGGTAGCCGGATACGGGCGTGAAATAAACCGCGCAAACCATCACCGGCCCCTGATATCCCTTCGAAGCCTTCACAGTTTCGGTGCGTTTGAATTCGCTGGTAAGATCGTAGCGCAGCCTCCCATCGAACACCGACACTTTGCGATTGCACGCCAGCGGCGACAAAGGATCGCCGCTACCGGCGACATAATTCATGGTCGATATCATGGGATCGACCACGTTACGGCGATCGGTGTCGGTGACTGCAATACGGTCGGGGTTTGGTCCGACCGGCGGCTCGACAGTGAAGTCCTTCACGTTGCCGCCGGTGAAGGCAATGCGCACATCATCGATTCTGTCTTTGGCGGTGACCGTGGCGAAGTAGTTCAGCGGCACTAAATGGCCGGCGGCGATCGTGCCGCGCGCGGCGCCCACGCCGGTGCCGGAGGCAAAGAAGCGCAGTAACCCCGCCGTTGCACCATTGGCGGCCGCGGTAACTTCGTCCTCCGAAATATCGATGATCCAATTGCCGCGTCCAATTGGAATACCCATGAGGGTCGCCGTGTAGTCAGCTTCAAGGCGCCCCTGCGCCGCCGCGGTCTGGCGCGCATCGGCCAAAAAACCGGCCACCAGGAGGACGGCGATGCCCAATGCGGGGCAGAGGCGCGTGACTTGTCTCAGTAGACTGACCAATGTCCGTGACAATTTCTGCCCTGGCGATGCAATCGCTACCGGCCAAGAGATAGTGGCAAGCTAGCGCCGTGTCTTGTCGTAGAATGCGTCGTTTCTATGATTTTTCCTGCGTTTGCCAAGGCTTGCCGTCGCCCCGTCGCTTGACGTGTTTCGGGGCGCCGATTATAGGTCCGCCGCCTCCCCATGGTGCGCCGCTCGGCGCTTGGGGCCGGCAAATTTTGAACAACGAGGATTGCCATGGCGTGGCGCTGCGAGCTCACCGGCAAAACACGGCAGATTGGCAATCGCGTGAGCCATTCGAACCGCAAGACCAAGCGGCGCTTTCTGCCCAATCTGCTTAACGTCACGCTGATGTCCGACCTGCTCGGGCGGTCGGTGCGCTTGCGCATTTCCGCAAACGCATTGAAGACCGTCGATCATCGCGGCGGGCTTGACGCGTTTCTCCTGAAGGCCAAGGACACCGAGCTGTCCTCGCGGGCGTTGGAGCTCAAGCGGCAAGTCGCCAAGAAACGCGCCGCAGCGTAGCACCTTAAGTCTTTACCTCAAATATCTGTTGAGCCAATCGAGCGTGCGCTGCCAAGCGAGCTTGGCGGCGGCTTCGTCGTAACGCGGCGTCGTGTCGTTGTGGAAGCCGTGGTTGGCGCCGGCATAGACGTAGCCCTCGTGGGTCACATGCGCCGACGATAGCGCCGCGTCATAGGCCGGCCACCCTGAGGTGATGCGCGTGTCAAGCTCCGCGTAATGCGCCAGCACCGACGCCTTGATCTTCGCCGTTTCCTCCGCAGTTGGCTGGACCCCGTAGAACGGAACCGCGGCCGCCAAATCGGCGCCCATGCGAACGGCCAACTGATTGGCAACACCGCCGCCGAAACAGAAGCCGATAGCGGCTATTTTGCCGGTGCAATCTGGCCGCGACTTTAGCCAGGTCGCGGCGGCCAAAAAATCTTCCATCATCTTGCCGCGGTCGACTTCCTTGAAAAGCGCGCCGCCTTTTTCGTCATCGCCAGGATAGCCGCCCACCGACGTCAAGCCGTCAGGCGCCAGCGCCATGAAACCGGCGATCGCCACGCGGCGCGCAACATCTTCGATATACGGATTAAGCCCCCGGTTCTCGTGCACTACGAGCACGCCGGGCACTTTGTCCGGCGCGTTCGCCGGCCGCACCAAATAACCTTTGATGGCGCCGTTGCCCTGTGGCGACGGCACATTGACCCACTCCGCCTTGATCCGCGGATCGTCTTTCTGGACTTGGATTGCCCAAGCGTAGTTCGGTTTCAGCATCTCGAAAATCGCGGCCGCGGTCAGGCCGCCGATGGCGAATTTCTGCGCGCGCTCGAAGAAATCGCGCCGGCTGATGTCGCCGTGGACGTAACGGTCGAACAGGTTGAGCAAGTCCTGCGGAAAATCCGATGCGTGTTTTCGGTCCATCTTTGAATCCATGACCTCGTCATCGCCGACGGCGCGGATAGAGCGGCGTATTGCACGCGCGTGTCGACGGTAATCGAGCGCGCGCTGCAGCTTTGCGGCGTCATTTTATCGCGGGCGGAGCAGTCCCGCTATGCGGCAATCGCAGATGTGCGATCACGCTTCACGCAGGGGTGCGCGCAATCCACGACTGGATGCGAGCTGGCGTAGCGACGCGATCCCACTGAACTTCGGGAGTGTTGAAGTTTTCGGTGAATTCGTCGCAAAGATTTTTGTTCTGACTCATCGCCCCGATCAGCATGCCGAGCGCTTCCGATGGCGGTTGCAGCATCAGGTTAGTCCAGCGCGATGCGCCGAGCACCCGATCTTGACGCCGCAGATCGACTTTCTCGGCGAAACGCACGTCGAGCGCATCGGCTTTGACGATCTCCTCGCCGAGCACGAATGCGGCATACGAGGCGACATTGGCGCCCTGCCCCATCATCGGATCGACAACCGAGTGAACATCGCCCAGCGCGATGGCGCACTTGCCGCCGTCAAACTCCGCCACGGTGTTGCGGACCGTCGGCACCACGCCACCCTGGATTAAATCGTTCGGCTGCGCCAAATCGAACTGTTGCGTGTCGGTCCGGTCGTATGTCGACGGATGGTGCTTTTCAAGCTTGGCCAGGACGCCTTGCAGGAAATGTTTGCGGTCCTTCTCGTAGCTGAGCGTCGATAACTCATCGAGATCGCCGCCGGGAACGTTCTCCATGATCAGTGCCGTCTTAAGGCCGCTGAAGGTGTGCGTCGGAATGACGATCATTTCGCCGTGGCCGGGCGAAACCGAAAGCGTCACGTTCATCCGCTCGGGATGCCGCACGCCGGAATAAAGGCCGACGAACAGCTTGCGTTGCGGCTGCGTAAACGGCGTGTGTTCGGGCCGGTACGCGAACATTTGACCGAGCGCATCGCGACCGCTCGACACCACCAACAAATCGAAGCGGGCGACGAGACGGCTGATGTCATCATCTTTGATACGGCGAAATTCGATTTTGCCGCCGCGGTCAGCAAAATCCTGCATCAAAAGCGGCAAATAGACCCGATAGTCGACCGCGCGGCCGTACTTCGCGAAATCGCCGGGGAAGTGCAGCGGCTCGGGGAAGTTAAAGAAGTGGTCGTGATAGTAATAATAGTCCTTCGGGTCGGGCCAATGATTGACTCCGAGATAGTCTTCCCGCTCGACCGTCGCGAAATGATGCCCGACGGTATTGAGCAGCTTGGCCCCCACATACTCATCCGGGGTGCGGTCGGTGATGATGGTGGCGTCGACACCGTGCTTGCGCAGGTAAAGCCCGAGATGCAGGCCGGCGATGCCCGCGCCCACGATACCGATTTCGCGTCTCATTCCACTCCTCCCCATTGTTTCCGGGCAGGTTAGCCAGCGGTTTGACCACGCGCTACGGAATGGACAGAATATAATTTATTCTTATCCGGAATTTATCGATGGACCGCATCGACTGTCTGCGGGCTTTTGTCCGAGTCATGGAGAGCGGAAGCTTTTCCACCGCCGCCAATGAGCTGGGCGTCGGTCAGCCGGCCATTTCGAAACGCATCGCGCTGCTGGAAGAGGAGTTTACGACCCAGCTGTTTCTGCGCTCGACGCGCAAGCTCAAGCCGACAGCGGAGGCGCACCGCGTCTATGACCTTGCCCGTCAGCTTTTGCACCACTTCGAGCAGGCACGCAGCGTCACCGATGCGGCGCCGCAGCCGTCCGGCACCTTGCGCTTGAGCGTGCCGTCGTCCTTTGGCCGCCGCTACATCATGCCGGTCGTCGCCGATTATCTGCGCGACCATCCGCAAGTCCGGGTCGACATCCGCTTCAGCGACCGCAGGATCGATTTCATCGAACAGGGCATCGAACTGGCGCTGCATTTGGGCCCGTTGGCCGCGAGTTCGCTGGTCGCGCGGCGCATCTGTACGGTGCGGCATTATCTTGTAGGAACGCCGGAATATCTGCGGCGTCGGCCGCAGCTCGATAGCCCCGATCATTTGCGGCACCACCTGTGCATCGGCTATTCGCGCGCGCCACGACACGCCGAATGGGAATTTGAATCTGAATCAGGCCGCCACGTTGTCGATATCGCCGCGGCCGTTACCGTCGATGATATCGACGCGATGCGGGAAGCCGTGCTGCAACATCTCGGATTAGCCATCCTGCCGGCGTGGGGCGCGGCGGAAGCGATCGCGGACGGCCGCATGCGCAATGTTCTTGCCGATTACGCGGTGCCCGCGTCCACCCTTCACGCCGTCTATCCGGAAACACGGTGGATCTCACTGCGCGCACGCAGTTTCCTCGACGCGCTGGTCGCGAGATCACATCTGTTCAATCAAGATTTGTCCGGCTGAGCGGCCGCTTAAGCGTACGCCATACTGGTGCGGCGCCGATACAACAGCCACAGCACGATTGTGATGTTAACGGCATTAAAGCCGAGGCCGTTGAGAAATGCCGCGCTGTACGACCCGGTGAGGTCGAAAATCAATCCCGACAGCCAGCCGCCAAGCGCCATGCCGAACATGCTGGTCATCAGCACAATGCCGACGCGCGCGCCGGCCTGCTGCGGCGGAAAATATTCGCGCACAATGATGGCGTAGGAAGGGACGATGCCGCCCTGAAACAAGCCGAACAGCGCCGACACGACGTAGAGGGAAACCAGGCCATTGTAGAAAAGATAAAGGGCAAGCGCGGTGCCTTGCAGCACCGAGCCAAGCAATAATGTGCGCAGGCCGCCGACGCGATCGGCAATGAAGCCCGAGCCGATCCGGCTCACAATGCCGGCCGCCATCATCACCGCCAGCATGTCGGCGCCATGCGCGACGCCGTAGCCGAGATCGCCGCAGTAAGCGACGATGTGGACCTGCGGCATCGACATCGCGACACAGCAGCAGACCGAAGCCACACAAAGAAGTACCTGCAACGAGAAGAAGGAAAGACCTAATGCGCCGGTGGCGTTGCCACCGGCGACCACGTTCGCCGCGGCGCGTGCGTCCGGAGCGCGGCCACGCATGGCAATCAAGCCGATGAGCACGATCGCAATGCCGCTCGCGATGCCAATTCCGGCGTGGGTGCTGCGCCAGCCAATCGACGCAATCAAATGCTGCACGACCGGCGACCACACCGTTCCGGCGACGTAGTTGCCGGCCGAAGTCAAAGTCACGGCCACACCACGGCGGCGGACGAACCAGTGTGAAATGTCCGCCATGAGCGGGCCGAGTGCGATCGAACTGCCGAAGCCGATCACCCCATGAGCGATGGCGTAAGCGGCAAAGCTTCCGGCATACGCCGCACCGACATAACCGACCGCCAGCAAAACGGCGCCGACGAGCAGCACCGGAAGAATGCCGGCGCGGTCGAGCAAGCGCCCGAGCACCACGCCGCCAGTCGCGCCACCGACCATGGTGAGCGTAAACGCCAACGACGCTTCGGCCCGCGGCACGGCAAAATCCGCTTGCACGACCGGCAGCGCTACCACCACCGACCACATGCCGACACCGCCGACGGTGGCGACGAGGATGGTGGCCGCGAGCCGCAGCCATGCCGCTGCGGAGTCCGGGGCGGGCGCGACGTTCATCCGGTCACCTTGTCGAGTTGCGGCAGCGTAATACCCACATCACGCGTGCAAGCGCCGCTTTTGCGGCACCCGGCGCTGGACGCGTTCGGCCGTCGGATTCTCCGCGAACAGTTCCGCGAGCTTTTCTGTCATGACACCGCCCAGTTCTTCGGCGTCCACGATAGTGACGGCCCGCTGGTAGTAGCGGGTGACGTCGTGACCGATACCGATGGCGACGAGTTCGACCGGCGAGCGCGTCTCGATCTCCTCGATCACCCAGCGCAAATGTCGCTCCAGGTAATTGCCGGGATTGACCGACAAGGTGGAATCGTCGACCGGCGCCCCGTCGGAGATCATCATTAGGATTTTCCGGCTTTCAGGGCGGCCGAGCAGCCGCTTGTGCGCCCAGTCGAGCGCTTCGCCGTCGATATTTTCCTTCAACAGGCCTTCGCGCATCATTAGTCCGAGATTTTTGCGCGAACGCCGCCAGGGCGCGTCGGCGGATTTGTAGATGATATGCCGCAGATCGTTGAGCCGTCCGGGATTCGCCGGTTTGCCTTGCGACAGCCACGCTTCACGCGATTGGCCGCCCTTCCAGGCACGGGTGGTGAAGCCCAAAATCTCCACCTTGACGCCGCAGCGTTCCAAAGTGCGCGCCAGAATATCCGCGCAAGTCGCCGCGACCGTGATCGGCCGGCCGCGCATGGAGCCGGAATTGTCCAGGAGCAACGTCACCACCGTGTCGCGGAAGTCAGCGTCCTTCTCGCGCTTGAACGACAGCGGATGCAGCGGATCGACAATAACGCGGGGCAGCCGGGCGGGATCGAGCAGGCCTTCTTCCAGATCGAACTCCCAGGCCCGGTTCTGTTGCGCGAGCAACAGCCGCTGCAGCCGGTTGGCCAGCCGCGCCACCACGCCTTGCAAGTGCGAGAGCTGCTTATCGAGATAGCCGCGCAAGCGATCGAGCTCTTCGGGGTCGCACAGATTCTCGGCGCCGATGGTTTCGTCGAACTTCGAGGTAAACGGCCGGTAGTCCGGACCGCGTGGCTCGTTGCGGCCGTGACGCGGCCGCCACGGCTCGGCCGCAGTCTCGGAGTCGCCCATTTCCGCATCGTCGGCCATCTCCGAGGCCGGCGCATCGACCGCCTCGGCCGATTGGTCGGCTTTGTCGTCGGCCGAGCTTTCCGATTCGTCGAGGCTTACCCGGTCGGCGTCGGCATTCTCCGCCGATTCTCCGTCTGCGGCGGAATCATCGTCGGAGCCCTTATCTTCGCCGTCCTCGCCTTCCTCTTCTTCGGATTCGCTCGAGCGATCTTCGCCCATGTCGAGACAATCGAGCAGATCGTGCACGACGTCGCCGAAGCGGCGCTGATCGGTGAACACGCGTTCCAACCGATCGAGATCGCGGCCGGCGCGTTCCTCGATTAAGGGGCGCCACAGCTCGACGAGCTTGCGCGCCGGCGGCGGCGGAATTTCGCCGGTCAGCCGTTCGCGCACGATCATCGCCAACGCATCCTCGATCGGCGCGTCGGCACGATCGGTGATCTCTTCGTATTTGCCACGGTGAAAGCGGTCGTCGAGCATGGCCGCAAGATTCTTGGCGACACCGCCCATGCGCCGGGAGCCGATGGCTTCGACGCGCGCTTGCTCGACCGCTTCGAATACCGCGCGCGCCTGTTGGCCGCCGGGCACGAGCTTTCGGTGAACCGCGGGATCGTGGCAGGCGAGCCGGAGTGCAATCGAGTCGGCATGGCCGCGCACAATAGCGGCTTCCCGTTCGCTCAATCGGCGCGGCGGCTCCGGCAAGCGCACCTTGTTGCCGGCGAGCCCGGGCCGCTCCGCGGCGAACGCGACCTCGATGTCGTTCTTACCGGCGATGGCGCGCACGCACACCCCGACCGCGCGCTTGAACGGTTCGGTCGGCGCTTCCTTGGCCGGAGTCTTAGGTTTGATATTTGAGGTCATGGGTTGCCGGTGATCCTTCAACGCGGCGGCACAAGCCCGGCCCAGCCATAGACTTCGCGGGTCAGCGCATCCACGAGATCAGGACGGTCGATACCGGCAAGATCCATACGCGGCTTGTAGCCGCCGGACATCAAGCAAAAACTCAAGAGCTGATAGGACGGACGAAAGTTCTTCAGCTCGTTTGGTTCGATGGTAACCACCTGGCCGGGAATGACCGGATTAATCTCGTCGCGCTGATAGATCGCATCGAAGCCGGAAATGCGCCATGCGCCCGAACGCCGCTCGGCGCGGAACACGAAGCGGGCGTGGGTCGAGACGACGACAGCCACGCTGCGCACCTTGCCGGGAATGTCGATGATCGCACCGAGTTGCGCGATGGCGCGGTCGCCGGCGAGCGTGACCAGGATCGGACCGAGCCGGTGCGTCGCCTTCACGTTGCGCTCGGCCATTTCCCGCGAACGGCGCACAAATTCGGGACCGCTGGCGTCGATCCAACTCAGGCGCACGATTGAATCTTCGTGGAAGCAATCACGCATCTGCTCCCACAATCCGAGATCGCGGCTTGAGCGTTCACGCAAGATTAATTGCTGGACCGCGGCGATATCGACGGTTTCGCGAAGCGCTTTGTCCTGCGCGGGACTTTCAAGCGTAACGGTCGAGCTCATAATTTCAAACCGCCCGCTCTTCTTTTTCCTCCCGCTCGGAGCGGGAGAGCTTCAGCTCAATGCGACGTTGACCGCGCTCTCGGGCAATTCCTGCCCAAAGCAGCGCTGATAAAACTCCGCCACAAGCGGACGTTCGAGTTCGTCGCATTTGTTCACGAAAGTCAGCCGGAAGGCGAAGCCGATATCGTTGAAAATGTCGGCGTTTTCCGCCCAGATGATTACCGTGCGCGGGCTCATGACCGTGGAGATGTCGCCGTTCATGAAGGCGTTGCGCGTCAGATCGGCGACCCGCACCATTTTTGCGACGATGTCGCGGCCTTCCTCGTTGCGGTAATGCTTGGCCTTGGCGAGCACGATGTCCACTTCGTTATCGTGCGGCAGATAGTTGAGCGTCGTGACAATGGACCAGCGGTCCATCTGGCCTTGGTTGATCTGCTGCGTGCCGTGATAGAGCCCCGACGTGTCGCCGAGCCCGACGGTGTTGGCGGTGGCGAATAGACGAAATGCCGGATGCGGCTTGATCACCTTGTTCTGGTCGAGCAGCGTGAGCCGCCCTGACGATTCCAGGACGCGCTGAATCACGAACATAACGTCGGGCCGGCCGGCGTCATATTCGTCGAAGCAGAGCGCAACATTGTTCTGTAGCGCCCATGGCAGGATGCCGTCACGAAACTCGGTGACCTGCATGCCCTCGCGGATGACGATGGCGTCTTTGCCGATGAGATCGACGCGGCTGATATGGCTGTCGAGGTTGACGCGCACGCAAGGCCAATTGAGCCGTGCCGCCACTTGCTCGATATGCGTCGACTTCCCGGTGCCGTGATAGCCGGTGACGATGACGCGCCGGTTCCGCGCGAAGCCCGCAAGGATAGCGAGCGTGGTCGGCTTGTCGAACCGGTAGTCGGGATCGAGGTCGGGGACGTGCTCGTCGGGCTCGGAATAAGCCGGAACTTCCAAGTCGCTGTCGATCCCGAATAATTGCCGGATCGACACTTTCATGTCCGGCAACCCCGGTTCGGCTTCTGCTGCGAGACTCATCACTCCTCCGTAACCCCGTATCCGGGGCGGAATGGTTATTCACCGGCGGTCGGGTATTCGGCCAAACTAGCAGATGGTTACCAGGCCGCGAAAGCGGGTTTGCAGGGTCAGCAAAAGCCCGCTGATTTCAAGTAATTGTAGGCCTGAATGATCTCCCGTAGCCGTTCTTCGAATCCGCGGTCGCCGCCGTTGGCGTCGGGATGGTGCCGTTTTACCAACACCTTGAACTTGGCCTTGATATCGGCCCGCTTGGCATCGGCTTCAAGTCCGAGCACCTCGAGCGCACGGCGCTGGGCATTGAGGATTTTGCGGCTCTCGGCGGTGGGCCGCGCATGCCGGTTGCCGCCAATCCCGGTGAACAGGTCGAACGGGTCTTCCGCCGCGATACCCTCGGCACCGAAGTCGGTGGGGCGCCGGCTATCACGCCGGCGCGCACCGCGGCCACCGCCGACCGATCCCATTTTCCAGGTCGGACGATGCCCGGTGAGGTCCTCTTTCTGATATTTGGCGACGGCGTCATCGCTCATGCCGGCGAAAAAATTGTAGGCGTTGTTGTATTCGCGGACGTGTTCGAGACAGAACTGCCAATACTCGGTGGCGCGCAAACGCCCTTTCGGCGCGCGATGCGTCGCCGGCGCGTCGCAATTCGGCCACTGGCATCCCGGCAGATCTGCGGCACGGCGGCGATCGCGATCCGGCTTGACGCGGATTCGATCAAACAATGGTGAGTTCGCACTCATCGGCGTTGATTATGCGGCCACGGCAATGAAGCCTTCAAGACTTGACAGGCGGCAAAACACCGCGCCGTCAACATTGACGTTAATGCTTCGGGCTCGGTAAGGCTGCAAATCATGCGCACCCAAAATGTGATCACGGAAAAACTGCAGCAAGCCTTCGCCCCCGAAAGCCTGCGTGTCGAAGATGAATCGCACCGCCATGAGGGCCATGCCGGCCACCGGCCCGGCGGCGAAACGCACTTCCGTCTCTATATTGTGGCTGAAGCGTTCCGCGGAAAGGGCCGGCTGGAGCGGCATCGCATGATCAATACCGCGCTCGCGGACGAGCTTGCCGGCGGCGTGCATGCGCTCGCAATCCACGCAGCAGCGCCGGGCGAGACTCTTTAGGCGCTACCGCGGCTCAGCGGCGGCGAGAAGCGCCATGAGATCGAGATGCCTGGTGTACATCGTCAGCTTGCCGTCCGGCGTGCGCGGCCAGACTTCACGCGGCCGGTCCCAGTAAAGCTCGACGCCGTTGTCATCGGGATCGCGCAGATAAAGCGCTTCGCTGACACCATGATCGGAGGCGCCGTCGAGCGGAATTTTGGCCTCGATCAACCGGCGCAACGCGTCGCCTAGCGCGGCGCGCGTCGGGTAAAGGATCGCGAGATGATAAAGGCCGGTCGAGCCCGGCGGCGGCGGCGACCCGCCGCGGCTTTCCCAGGTGTTGAGCCCAATGTGATGATGATAACCGCCGGCGGAAATGAACGCCGCCTCCCGGCCGAACCTCTGCATCAACTGAAAGCCGAGAACGCCGCAATAGAAGGAAAGCGCCCGGTCGATATCGGCCACTTTCAGATGGACGTGACCGATACGCACGCCGGCGTCGATCGGGGTTGAGGCTTGAGCCGGCCCCTCGGCGATTTTCGTCCGATCGTCCATCGCGCTTAGCTCCAATCCGCTGGTGCTCAAATGCGCGCGGTCGCGGTGTTCCGCAAGTAGTGGTTAGCTCGCCTTGGCGGTCAGCTTGCGCACCAGCGGCGTCACGCGCAGCGCCGTGATGCGGTTGCGGGTCTTGCGCAGGACTTGGAAGCGAAATCCGTGAAAGGTGAAGCTCTGACCCGGCTCTGGAATGGAGCGCGCCTCATGAATGACGACACCGGCAATGGTTGTCGCTTCGTCGTCGGGGATGTTCCAATCCATGGCGCGGTTGAGGTCGCGCACGGTGACCGCGCCATCGACATTGGCGGATCCGTCCGGCAGCATGCGCACGCCGGGCACCGCGATGTCGTGTTCATCGCTGATGTCGCCGACAATCTCCTCGACGATGTCCTCAAGCGTCACCAGGCCTTCGAGCTCGCCGTATTCGTCGACGACCAGCGCCAGCGCCGTCTTGCGCGCGCGAAAAGCGCTGAGCTGCTCGTAAAGCGGCGTGGTGTCCGGCACGAACCATGGCGGGCTCGCCAGCGACACGATGTCGATTTTGGCGGCATCGCCGCCGGCCGCGTGCAGCGCGCGCAGCAAATCCTTGGCGTGGAGCACGCCGAGTATGTTGTCTTGAGCGCCGCGCCATAGCGGCAGGCGCGTCACCGGCGCCGCGAGCACTGCATCGACGATCTCCTGCGGCGGCTCATCGGCGTCAAGCATCACCATCTTGGTGCGATGGACCATGACGTCCGACACCGTCAGTTCGCGCAGATCGAGCACGCCGCCCATCATGTCGCGGTCGAGTTTGCCCACGACGCCCGAGTGGTGCAGGAGATCGACCGCGCCGCGCAGCTCTTCGCGCGGCGAGAGAATTGACTGGATCTGGCCGACCGGCATGCCGACGCCGCGCAGGATGAGCCGCACCAGCCACTCGACCGCCTTCAGAATGGGAAGGAACCAACGCACGATGCGGTCGATCGGCTGCGCAACCGCCAGCGCCATCCGGTCCGGCGCATTGAACGCCGCGGTCTTCGGCAACACCTCGGCGACGACGAAGATAAGAAGTGTCATCGCTATCGTGGCGTAGATCACACCGGCATTGCCGAAGAAAGCGAGCAACAAACCAGTCGCCAGCGTCGAGGCCGCGATGGTGGCAAAATTATTGCCAAACAGAATCGCCCCCAACAGCCGCTCGCGGGTGGCGAGCAACCGATTGACGATCGTGGCGTCGCGGTTGCCTTGCTTCTCAAGCCGCATCATGGCGGCGCGGGAAGATGCGGTCAGTGCCGTCTCGCTCGCCGAGAAGAATGCCGACGCCGCCAAGCACACCACCACCGCAAGAACGTCCAGCCAGTCGAAAATATTCATTTCTTCGCAAGCTTCTCGTCGAGGAAAGCGCGCACATCGCGCGCGTCGACACCGGTGTCGACGAATGCTGCGCCGATCCCGCGCACCAGAATGAATGTGGGCATTCCGCGCTTTATTTTCTTGTCCTGCGCCATCAGATCGATCAGCCGGTCGACCGACGGCAATTCGCCCGGAATGTCTTGCGGCCGGGCGGGCAGCCCGACCTCGGCCAGATGGCGGATGGCGCGGTCCGCCTCGGCGGCCGGCAGCAAACCGCGCCGCGCGGAAAACTCGAACGCCAGCGCCATTCCGGCGGCGACCGCTTCGCCGTGCAAAAGCCGCCCGGAAAAACCGGTCGCCGCCTCCAATGCGTGCCCGAAGGTGTGACCGAGATTGAGCAATTGCCGATCGCCGGTTTCGCGCTCGTCGCGCGCGACAATTGCCGCCTTGGCGCGGCAGCATATGGCGATGGCGTGCTCGCGTGCGGGCCCACCCTTGAAGACTTCGCGCCAGTTTGTTTCCAGCCAAGAAAAGAACGCGCCGTCGCCGAGCAAACCGTATTTGACGACCTCTGCATAGCCGGCGCGAAATTCCCGCGGCGGCAACGTATCAAGCGTGGCGGTGTCGGCGACCACCAAAACCGGTTGATGAAAGGCGCCGATGAGATTTTTGCCATGGGCGGAATTGATCGCGGTCTTGCCGCCGACCGAGGAATCGACTTGAGCCAACAGCGTGGTCGGAACTTGCACGTAATCGAGTCCGCGCCGCACCACTGAAGCAATGAAGCCGGCGAGGTCGCCGATGACGCCGCCGCCAAGCGCCAGAACAAGATCGTCGCGCTCGATATGCGCCGCGATCACCTGCTCGCAGGCTTGCTCGAATACGCGGAAGCTCTTCGCGCCTTCACCGGCTGGAACGATCACGCGGCTCGACGCGATGCCACCGCCGGCAAGCGCGGCCTCGACAACGTCGATCGCAACGCGAGCGACATTGTCATCGGTCACGATCGCGACTTTAGCTCCCGGACGCAAAGCCGAAATCCGCGTCCCGAGCGACGCGATGAGTCCGCGTCCGATCACAATGTCATAACTACGCGTACCAAGCGCGACACGGACGGTTGCCGGATCGGGACGAAGGGGCGCAGTCATGCGTCGGAACTCTCCTGCATCGAGGCGGACACGTGCAAAAACGCGCCTAGAGCCGTGACGATGTCGGCGACAATCAAGTCGTGCGCCACTTCGCGGGAGTGCACGGTCAAATCGGCCCGCGCGTAGGTCGGTTCGCGCTCGGCCAACAAAGCGCGCAGCGTTGCTTCCGGATCGCCGGTCTGCAGCAACGGTCGTTCGTTGCGCCGTTTGCTGATACGCCGGAGCAGCACATCGAGATCGGCTTGAAGCCAGATCGATACGCCCTTGGCGCAGATCGCCTCGCGGGTGCCTTCGTTCATAAAGGCGCCGCCGCCAGCCGCCAGCACCTGCGGCCCGCCGTCCAACAGCCGCGCGATAACGCGTGCTTCGCCGCTGCGGAAATCGGCTTCGCCGCGATGCGCGAAAATATCGGTGATGCTCATCCCTGCCGCCTTTTCGATTTCCGTGTCGGCATCGACGAACGGAATGCCGAGGCGCGTGGCGAGCCGGCGGCCGATGGAGGATTTGCCCACGCCCATCATGCCGACCAGCACGATCGAGCGGCTGCCGAGCGCGGCGAGCACCGCGGCGCTCGCGTTCGCGTCGTTCTGTAACGCCGTGTCAGTCATAGGTTCTCGCGGTCGAAGGCACGCCCTTTCGCGCTCAATGGATGACCTGAACCGCGCCCGGCTGAGATCGAATCCGATGGTACTCGTCTCCCTGAGCCCTGACCAATGGGACGAGGAGTTCTCCCGCCGGTATTTGCGGTCTTCCTTTACGATTCAGCGGCTAGGAAGCCTTTAAGATCAAAGGCGCACTAGCATTATACTCGGGTAGTGGCTTAATGAATCCGATTTTTCAACCAGCGGCGTGCCGCCAATATCGGCAAAGTTTGCAATCGGAACTCTTGATCATGCCGAGCCTGGTTCGGTTCCTTACGGTGATCGCCATCGCCGCCGCCGCCATCTATGCCGGTCTTTATTCGTTGGCGCATTTCGTACATCCGAAACCGCGGGAAATCAGCGTGACCATCCCGCCCGATAAGTTTTTCAAGAACCGTTGATGGCAAACGTCAAAGACCAAACGCCTCGGACCAAGAAACGCGCGGCAAAACCCGGCGACGAGCGGCTTGTTGCGCTGTTCCTCGACATGCTCGCGGCCGAGCGCGGCGCCGACGAAAACACGCTCGCCGCGTATGGACGCGATCTCGGCGATTTTGCCGCCTACCTCGCAGCCATCGGCCGCACCGTGGCCAAGGCGGCAACCGACGACGTACGCCGCTATCTTCAACACCTGACCAAGCGCGGGCTTCGGCCAACAACCGTCGCCCGGCGGTTGTCGGCGATCCGCCAGCTTTATCGATTCCTTTACGCCGAAGGCATGCGCAAGGACGATCCTGCCGCAGTCATCGAGGGACCGAAGCGCACGCGCGCGCTGCCGAAGACGCTCACGCTCGCCGAAGTCGATCGCTTGCTGCGCACGGCGGCGCACTCAGATCCAGAGGCGCCGCTGCCAACGCGCCTGCGCACGGCGCGGCTTTATTGCCTGGTAGAGCTTCTCTACGCAACCGGGCTTCGCGTTTCCGAAGTTATAAGCTTGCCGGCCTCGGCGGCCCGCCGCGAGGCGCGCGTGCTTGTGGTACGCGGCAAGGGCAATAAGGAGCGGCTGGTCCCGCTCAACAACGCGGCCAAGGACAGCATGGCGCACTATCTTTCGCTGGTGGCGGAGTCGGATCAGGCCGCCGAGTCGAAATGGCTATTCCCGTCGTTTGGCGAGTCCGGCCACCTCACGCGCCAGCATTTTGCGCGCGAGCTAAAGACGCTTGGCGCCGCAGCCGGATTGCGCGCGGGGCAAATAAGTCCGCACGTTCTGCGCCACGCCTTTGCCAGCCATCTTTTGCACAATGGCGCCGATCTGCGTGTCGTGCAGACGTTGCTCGGGCACGCTGACATTTCCACGACCCAGATTTACACCCACGTGATCGAGGAACGGCTGAAAAGTCTGGTCCGCGACTTACATCCGCTCGCGGATGCCAATATTTGACGCTGATGCGCTCCTATCTCGATTTTGAAAAACCAGTGGCCGAGCTCGAGGCCAAAATCGAAGAAATGCGGGCGCTGCAGACCGCCGGCGACGCCATCGCCGTCGGCGACGAAATCACCCGTATGGAGGCCAAAGCCGGTCAGGCGCTCAAAGAGCTTTATGCCGAATTGACGCCCTGGCAGAAGACCCAGGTAGCGCGGCATCCGCAGCGGCCGCATTCTCTGGACTACATTGCGCAACTCATCACTGATTTCACCCCGCTCGCGGGCGATCGCAGTTTCGGCGAAGACGCCGCCATCATCGGCGGTTTCGGCCGCTTCCGCGGCGAGAGCGTCTGCGTTATCGGCCACGAAAAAGGTTCCGATACCGAGAGCCGGCTCAAGCATAATTTCGGCATGGCGCGGCCCGAGGGCTATCGCAAAGCGGTGCGGCTGTTCGATATGGCCGAGCGTTTCGAAATTCCGGTGATCGCCTTTGTCGACACCGCGGGCGCCTATCCCGGGATCGGCGCCGAAGAGCGCGGACAAGCCGAGGCGATCGCGCGTTCGACGGAAGCGTGTCTGCGAATTTCCGTGCCGAACGTCGCGGTTATCATCGGCGAAGGCGGCTCGGGCGGCGCGATCGCGCTCGCTACCGCCAATCGTGTGATGATGCTCGAGCACTCGATCTACAGCGTGATTTCGCCGGAAGGCGCCGCCTCGATCCTTTGGCGCGACACGACCAAAGCGCAGGAAGCCGCGTCCAGCATGAAGATCACCGCGGAAGACCTCATGCGTTTGGGCGTCGTCGATACGCTCGTGCCCGAGCCGACAGGCGGCGCCCACCGCGATCCGCCGGCCGCGATAGCCGCGACCGGCGCCGCGATTGCCGATGCCTTGGCCGAGCTCCAAGCCCTCGACCCAGCGACCGTGGTGCGATTACGGCGCGAGAAATTCATGGCGATCGGGCGAACGCTGAGCTAACGGCCCCCTGACCCGCCCACCGGGGCTGCCTGGGAACTCTAATCCGGCCATTCCGCCCGGCCATTCCATCGTGACTCGTGATCCGCGGAAATAAGGCAGCCAAGCCCGGCCGTTGTGGACAAGACCTTGGTTTTGCCACTTAAATTTGCGCAATATTTACCATGCCTTCAGGGCGCGCGAGGCGGCCACCCGCGCCAGAAGCCCAGTTAGCTTGCGCTAAGGGTTTCGTAAGGATAACGATTAGAGGGTTGATGGCTCGGGGTCTGTCCGTCAGTCGGGGAGTTTCGCTTTGAACCGCGCCAGCCTGTTCCGCGCGCTGTTGGCGTCGGCGGTGCTCTCAGGGGCGCTGGCGCTGGGCGGCTGTTTCAGCGAGGAGGGCTACGAACTCCCCACCAAAGCCATGAAAGAGCTGTCGCCGCAGATGCTGACGCTGCTCGATCAGAAGCACATGCCCAAGGAGTCCCCGATCCTCGTCCGCCTCTTCAAAGAGGAATCGGAGCTTGAAGTCTGGAAGCAAGACACCACCGGGCACTATCAGATTCTAAAGGTCTATCCGATTTGCCGCTGGTCCGGAGACCTCGGTCCGAAAGTGCAGGAAGGCGACCGGCAGGCGCCTGAAGGATTCTACTCCATCACCCCCGGGCTGATGAATCCGAATTCCAATTACTACCTCGCCATCAATACCGGTTTCCCCAACGCCTATGACAAAGCGAACGGACGCAACGGCGCGCTGTTGATGATCCACGGCGACTGCTCGTCGCGCGGCTGCTACGCCATGACCGACGAGCAGATCGGCGAAATCTACTCGCTGGCGCGCGAGGCTTTCCTCGGCGGAGAACCGTCGTTTCAGATCCAGGCCTACCCCTTCCGCATGACGCCGGAAAATCTGGCGCGCCACCGCACCAATCCGAACATGGCGTTCTGGAAGATGCTCAAGGTGGGGAACGATCATTTCGAAGTCAGCCATCTCGAACCGAAGGTCGAAGTCTGCGACCGCCACTACGTGTTCGACGCGGCGCAGCCGGCCAATTCTTCCAAGCCGCTGGCATTCAATCCGTCGGGGCGTTGTCCGGCCTATGTTGTCGCCGCAGAGATCGCCGCGCCCGCGCTGGAAAAGTCGCATAACGACGAAGCGAGATATGCGGCACTGGTGAAATCCAACACGTGGGTCGCGCCGATCCGCACCGGCCTCGACGGCGGCATGAACAGGGTGTTCCTCTCGCAAGTCGGCGGCAGCCTGCCGCCGGCGAGGGTGCCCAATTCGCTCCCGCCTCAGCCCGCGCCGCCCGCCTTTGCTCTCGACAACAGCGGCTCTTCGCCCACGCTCGCGACGCGTTTGTTCAGCGGTGTGTTTGGCGGGAAGCCCGACGCAACGCAAGTCGCATCGACCGACGCAACAACGCAAGAGGCGACCGGAACTGCCGCCACGCAAAAGTCAAAGCTGCAGTTGCGCGACACCGTGGGCGCTACAAGCACCAAGCCAAAGACGCACGAGCCGCGGTCTGAACCGTCGAAGCCGGAAGAGCAGCAGACCGCGAAAGCCAAGCCGGCGCCGGCTGCCGCGCCCGCTCCTGCCGTCGCCGCACCGACGCAAGAAGCTAACGCGGCCGCACCGCCGCGGCCACAACCGTCGCAGGCGGGTGGCGACTTCTCGAACCGCTGGGGCGGACTCCAGTAATCCGTAGTCAGCGTCTGCAATCAGAAGGTCGCGCTGGGCCGTCTGATGACGAACTGCCGATTATTGATATTTGCCGTGGCAGTGCTTGAATTTCTTGCCGGAGCCGCACGGACAAGGTTCGTTGCGGCCGACCTTGCCCCAGCTTGTGGGGTCTTGCGGATTGCGCGCCGGCGCTGCCGCGTCCCCCGCCATCACCGTTCCTGCCGCCGCTAAACCAGAGGGCGCGCGGCCGATGCCGTGACGCGCCAAGGTTTCGGCGCCGGCCATTGCCAAAGCCATCTCATCTTCACCGGTGGTCGGGTCGATCTTATGGCCTTCCATGGCCGGCAGCGGCGATGGCTCCATAGTGGTCGGTGGCTGGGCCATGATCTCGACGCGCATCAACTGGGCAGTGACCGCCTCGCGCAGATTCTGGCTCATCGCCTCGAACAGCGAGAAAGCTTCGGCTTTGTATTCGTTGAGCGGGTCGCGCTGACCGTAGCCGCGCAAGCCGATCACTTGGCGGAGATGATCGAGCATGACCAAGTGCTCGCGCCACAGGTGATCGAGCGTCTGCAGCAAGATGGATTTCTCGATGTAACGGATGACGTCGGAGCCCCATTGCGCGACTTTCGCCGCCATGTGCTCGTCGGCGCGGCGCTCGACGCGGTTGAAAATCTCCTCGTCGGCGATGCCTTCCTCTTTTGCCCATTCGTCGACCGGCAGGTCGAGGCCAATGACACGTTTGAGCTCTTCCTTCAGACCCGGCGTATCCCACTGTTCGGGATAAGCGTTCTCCGGCACGTGCTTGGCGACGAGGTCGTCGATGGCGTTCCTGCGCATGTCGGCGACGATCTCGGCGGTCGCGGCGTCGTTCATCCACTCGACGCGCTGGTCGAAGATGACCTTGCGCTGGTCGTTCATCACGTTGTCGAATTTCAGGATGTTCTTGCGCAGATCGAAATTGCGCGCCTCGACTTTCTGCTGCGCCTTTTCCAAAGCCTTATTGATCCAAGGATGAACGATCGCCTCGTTCTCCTTCAGGCCGAGCCTGGTGAGCATGCCGTCGAGCTTGTCGGTGCCGAAGATACGCATCAGGTCGTCTTCGAGCGACAAGAAGAACTTGGAATGGCCGGGATCGCCCTGGCGTCCGGAGCGGCCGCGCAACTGATTGTCGATGCGCCGGCTCTCGTGCCGTTCGGTGCCGAGAACGCAAAGGCCGCCGGCGGCCAGCGCCTTCTCCTTCAGCTTCGCGACCTGGGCGCGGATTTCAGCGGCGCGCGGCGATCTCTCGCGCTCACGCAAATCCTCAATGTCGGCGAGCTCCTGGCGGATACGCATGTCGGCGTTGCCGCCGAGTTGAATATCGGTGCCGCGGCCGGCCATGTTGGTGGCGATGGTGATGGCGCCGGGCACACCGGCCTGCGAGATGATCTGCGCCTCTTGCTCGTGATAGCGGGCATTGAGCACGGCGAAGACTTTGGCCTTCGACGAATCGTCGCCGGTGTAAAGCGCGGCGAACGCGTTGGGATCGGAAAAATCGTGCTGCTCCCAGCCGTGCGTGCGCAACATTTCGGCGAGAGCCTCCGACTTTTCGATCGAGGTCGTGCCGACCAGCACCGGCTGGCCGCGCGCCTTGCAATCTTCGATCAGCGTCTGGATGGCGCGGAATTTTTCCGCCCCCGTCCGATAGACCTCGTCGTCGTCGTCGAGGCGGACCATCGGCATGTTGGTCGGAATTTCCAGGACCTCGAGATTGTAAATGTCCATGAACTCGTCCGCCTCGGTCGAGGCGGTGCCGGTCATGCCGGCGAGCTTTTTGTACATGCGGAAGTAGTTCTGGAAGGTGATGGAGGCGAGTGTCTGGTTTTCCGGCTGGATCGGCTGCCGCTCCTTGGCCTCCAGCGCCTGATGGAGCCCTTCCGAATAGCGCCGTCCCGGCATCATACGGCCGGTGAACTCGTCGATGATGACGACTTCGCCGTTGCGCACGATGTAGTCCTTGTCGCGCTGGAACAATTTGTGCGCGCGCAGCGCCTGATTGACGTGATGCACCACGGATACGTTCTCGACGTCGTAGAGCGAGTCCGACTTCAGGAGCTTGGCGTCGCGCAGCCCCTGCTCCATTTTCTCCATGCCGACTTCGGTCAGCGTCACCGTCCGCTGCTTCTCGTCGACGTCGTAATCGGCCTTGTCGAGGCTAGGGATAAAGGTGTCGATGGTGTTGTAGAATTCGGAACGGTCGTCGAGCGGGCCGGAAATAATCAGCGGCGTGCGCGCCTCGTCGATCAGGATCGAATCCACCTCGTCGACGATGGCGTAGGTGTGTCCACGCTGCACCATGTCCTCGAGCCGGTACTTCATGTTGTCGCGCAGATAATCGAAACCGAGCTCATTGTTGGTGCCGTAAGTCACGTCGCAGTCGTATTGTTTCTTGCGCTCGGCATCGTCGAGGCCGTGGACGATGACGCCCACGGTAAGCCCGAGGAATTTGTAGATTTGCCCCATCCATTCAGAGTCGCGCTTGGCCAAGTAGTCGTTGACGGTGACGACGTGGACGCCGCGGCCGGCGAGCGC